>CAYJJP010000296.1:0-3422 GCA_964370525.1 uncultured Desulfovibrionaceae bacterium
CCCAAGGCAACTACACGCCAGTTTGCCGATGAAGCGCCTTGCGTTGAGGAAGTTTTGTCGGGTCGTGCCCATGCATTTTTAACAACAGCCCCCCTCGGCTCTTTTACCGTTGCCGATAATCCACAAAAAGTATTCCTCCCTTTTGAAATTACCTCATACAAAGAACCCATTGGCATGGCAGTAAAAAAAGGAGATACAGCGACTTTAAAAATCTTAAATGAATGGATTAAAAAACGTCACGCCGATGGATGGCTCACGGAACGTGAAGCATATTGGTTCAAAGGAAAAGATTGGGCTAAAAATTAATAATACTATAACGTACCTTGAGGCAACATCATGAAAGGGCCTTGCACAATAATCCCCGGAACCACGCCACCAAGAGCATGGTCAAAACTCAATGCAACAGACTACAGCTTGCTCTTAGCGCTTGCGCTGATTTTTGGCTATGCCCTTTGGGAAATTTTTGTACACAACAGCAAAATTTGGCATTGGGATCGCCTTTTTCCTTATATTATTTTTGAAAACAATCAAGGACAATGGCAGCTTGGAATATTGAGCAAAGGCTTTCTCATGACTGTTCGCTTGGGGATATGGTCATTTTTAATCGCCATGATTTTTGGGCTCATAGTCGGAACCTATACCGCCAATAGGCGTGGGCTTTCGGTTCTACCGTGTACACTCTTTGTGCAAACCTTACGCAATATCCCACCATTAATATTTATTTTCCTCATCTACTTCTTCTCCGGCCAATTTTTTTCCGGTGCTGTCATGGCTTTTCAAGATTTCACCTATTCTCTTTCTCCACAATATATTGAAATAATAAGCTACATCTTTGCTCCTCCCATGCAAATGGAAAGCATGACTTCAGCCATCTTGGCCTTGGGTATTTACGAAGGGGTTTATATAGCAGAAATTGTTCGCTCAAGCATTGAAAGCATCCCCAAAATGCAAAGGGAAGCAGCGTCCTCACTTGGCTTCAACAAGCTTCAATCCCTTTGGTACATACAACTTCCGCAAGCAAAGCCCATTATGTTGCCACCTCTTGCAGGGCAAACAGTTTCCATATTTAAGGATTCTTCCTTAGCAGCCTTGGTATCCTTACCGGAATTAACCTTTCAATCGCTGGAAGTTATGGCGGTTACACGTTTAAGTTTTGAAGTATGGATAAGTTGCATGATTGCGTATTTTCTTATTTCAAGATTGTGCACTGCTATTTTTAGTATGCTTGAACGAAGAATACGCTGGAAAGCATTGCAATAAAAGTTCTCATCACCTTGCCATATCCAAAGTAAGCATTACTTTAATTCAACTACCCAAAGCCTCCGTTGCTGAAGGGAGAATTTTATATGCCAAGGAGTGTATATGACTTTTATTCATACATTACAGAAAATTACAATTTTACTGGGAGGGCTTATTATGGGTATCACCGGTTTTGATATACAAAATGCCGTGAGCGCTGAAAATGCGCCGAGCAATACCGAAACACAAGCAATTTTGAGCGAAAAAGCGCAAATAACCACCCTACCCAACGGCCTTACAGTCTATATATTACCCGACAAACGCTTTCCCTTAGTTTCAACACGCCTATACGTTAAGGCCGGCTCTGCCTACGAAGAACCGAAAGATGCCGGCATAAGCCATGTGCTTGAACACATGGTCTTTAAAGGCACAACGAAAAGAAAAGGTAATGGAGCTACCGAAGAAGTTGAAGCAGCAGGCGGCTATATCAATGCGGCAACAAGTTTTGATTATACAAAATATATGGTGGACCTGCCTTCTAAACATTGGGCGCTTGGGATTGATATTGTACACGATTTAGCCTTTAATGCTATACTTGATGCCACAGAGCTGGCCTCAGAAAAAAAAGTCATCCTTGCCGAACTACAAAAGGGCATGGACAGTCCGCACAAAAGAATATTTATGGAGCTGCATGCAAGCGCTCTAAAAGGAACTGTATATAGTCATCCCATTATTGGTTATGAAAAAACCATTATGGACGTGACCCCTGAGTCAATGCGAGCATACATAAAAAAATATTATCATCCCCAAAATATGCTCTTGGTTGTGGTGGGCAATATAAATGCCGATGAGGTTCTTGCCGAAAGCCAAAAACTATTCGGAGAGCTTGAAAACTCCGCAAATATGCAGCCTGTTGGCACTATTTCTGCCGACATGTTACACAATTCTGAAGTAAAAGTAACAGAAGGGGAATGGGAAAAAGTTTACCTTGGTGTTGCGCTGCCCGTACCCGGATTTAAGGATCTTCGTAGTAATGATATTAACATATTATCCTATGTGTTGGGGGGGGATGCAACATCATATCTATATAAAAAATATAAATATGACAAACAATTGGTGGACTCCATTAACGCCTCAAACTATTCTTTCGAGCGTGTGGGTATGCTTTATTTCACGGTGCAGCTTGAAGCCAAGAATGTCCCAATATTTTGGAAAGAATTTATTACCGACCTTGCCTCCCTCAAAGCTACGCAATTTTCAGAAAAAGATATTGCTCGCGCCCTACTTTTAGAAGAAGATAGCATTCATAGATCAAAAGCTACCATTTCCGGAATCGCATCCCATAGAGGATATACACATCTTTTCTTAGGCTCAGACCAAGGAGAGCAAAACTCGTTGACCGCACTGGCCAACGTTAATCACAAAAGCTTACAAAATGCCATTGATACATGGTTACAGCCGCAAAGAATCAATGTGTCTGTACTCGCACCAAGGGGCGTCACCATACCAGACCTCAAGAGCGAACTTCATGCTCTTTGGCCCGCAAAACAGCACGCGAAAGCGCAAGAAACTGCAATAGCATCAGAAAAAAGAAAGGTCATTGAACTGGGTGACGGGCGTAAAGTCATACTCATACCAGATGCGACCATGCCCTACACAGCGGTAAATCTTTACATAGTAGGGGGAGATAATTTAAGCGACCCCAATGGCAAAGAACAAGGCTTAGCCAGTTTGACGGCAGATGTTCTCACTTCCGGAACTCAAGACATGACGGCACCGCAAATTGATGAATATTTGGCCGAACGAGCCACCGGCTTAGCCGCCGGCAGTGGACGACAAGTTTTTTGGGTATCAAGCTCACAGCCGGCACGCTTTAATAAGGATATTTTTGATCTCTTTGCTAAAATCTTAAAAACTCCAAGCATGTTGGATGAAGAGATTACACGAGAAAAGCTTAGTCAAATTGCAAACATACGCTCGCGCGACGATAACCCTCTCAGCCTAGCCTTTTCTAAACTTATGCCCCTTCTTTACGGCGAACACCCTTACGGTCGTAAGTCCTTGGGTGATATTGAACTTGTTGAAAAATATACCCGCCAAGACGTTTTAGACTTTTGGGAAAAACAAAAAAAACAGCCATGGGTTCTTTCAGTGGCAGGAGTTTTTGATGAAGAAGAAGTGTT
>CAYJJP010000297.1:0-3414 GCA_964370525.1 uncultured Desulfovibrionaceae bacterium
GTGCATTTCATGCCCTTATTTTCGGCATTTTTATTTGCCTGTTTTGACTAAAAAAATCTTTTATTTTAAAGTGTTAATGTCTTTCTCAGTGACGACTAACTATGGCCTGATAACTTTTTGTGCCAGCTGTAGGCTTGTGACAATATCCAGCATATTTGATGTTGCACCGACTTCTTTTTTTTCTAACAGATTGTAGTGGCTGAGGCAGGTGCCGCATACGAGTATGTCTACGCCGTTTTTTTCGAGATTTTTGAGGTGTGTGAGGCTGTTTGAGTTTTGCGTAGCGAGTTTCACGCCTCCATTGAGTAAGATGATGCGCCATAGGTTTTTGCCCAATTCTGGGAGTGTGCTTAAAAAAGTGCCCATGAGTTTTTCACCGAGTCCGTCGTCGCCCAGCCCCATGTATTCGGTGGTGATGAATACAAGGATTTTTTCTTCTGCTTCCGGCATATCGTCCATGGTATTTTGTGTGTGGGCTGCGGGGGTATTTTTTGAGGGATCTTTGTGTGCGGTGAGGGTAAAATCCTTACCTTGAGCTTGTGAGTTGACGTGAAATCCTTGTTGTCTTAGGTAGCGGGAGACGTTTTCCACGGCGGGTTCGTTGTCTACTTGAATTTGAATGGTATCTACGGGGGTTTCTTGTAAGAATTTACGCATTTGCACTACAGGCTGTGGGCAGGGTAGGGTGCGAAAATCGAGAGAATTCATTGTTAGTTCCTTATATTTTTAAAAGTGCCCATGTGGGAAGATTTTGCCAAGCGATGTGCAAATCTTTATCTTTTTCTAAACTGCTTGGGGAAACGGAATCTAGAAGTGCTTTGAAGGCCGGAGAGTGGTTCATGTGTATTCTATGGCAAAGTTCATGTAGGATAACGTGTTCTAAAAGCCTTGTGGGGAGTAGGAGCAAGCGGCAGTTGAGTGATATATTGCCGTTTACGGTGCAGCTACCCCAGCGTCCGCGTTGTGCTTTTACGGTTATTTTGCCAACGCTTACGCCCATTTCTTGTGCAAGTTCCCATGTTTTTCGTATGAGTAGTGGTTTTGCTTTGTGAATGAGCCATTTTTGCAAGAGAAGTGAGCATGTGTGTATTTCGCTTTTTTGGGCAAAAATTCCGACTTCACCGAGGGCGTATTCATGGGGAGAATTTTGCGGGGTTGCGCTTTGCAATTCTTGTAGGCGTACATATTCGCCAATTTTTTTATGTATGCTTACGTTCCAGCGTTCATGAAGAGCTGGAAAATCAATATATTTGGGTAAGGTTTCGGTGTCTAATGTATAGGTATATTCTTTCCATAGTTCTTGTGCTTTGAATTTTTGTTGCGTAGAAGAAAGCAGGTTATCAAGATTTTTTTGTATCCAAGGGAGCATGGATTGCAAAAAATCTTCTCGTTGTTTTTGCGAAAAACTTTGTTTTTGCGGTAGAACAAGTTCAACATGTCCTTGTGCATTCATGCTCAACTTTACACTGCGTACACGAGCTGAAAGACGTGCTTTGCACGGCCATACGAGGTCATCTTTAAGCTTTGCGCTTAATATATCAGGTAGGTATTGAGCCATATCCGTTGTTATTTTAGTTTAAGGCTACCGCGAAATGTTTCTAGGTCTTCAATGTTATATTCTTGGCAAAGAGCTTCAAGTTTATCCACAAGCTCAAACGAGAAGTTTGGGCGCATAAAATTGGCTGTACCTATTTGCACGGCGTGCGCACCTACCAGTACAAATTCCAGCACATCCTTGGCGCAGCTAATGCCGCCAAGTCCGATGACCGGTATGTTTACATTTTGTGATACTTGCCATACACAGCGCAGCGCAACCGGCTTAATGGCCGGCCCGGATAATCCGCCAATTATATTGGATAAAAGAGGTTTGCGTGTACGAATATCCACGCCCATGGCCGAGAGGGTATTGATGCATGAAATTATGTCTGCCCCGGCACTTTCCACAGCTTTGGCTATATCAACGATATTTGTAACATTGGGTGAGAGTTTAACAATAATTGGTTTATTGCGTGCGGCTTTACACACAGTTTCCGTGAGAGCTGCTGCCATTTTTGCATCTTGTCCGAATAAAATGCCGCCTTCGTGCACGTTGGGACATGAGATATTTACTTCAAGGGCGGCAATTCCTTCTTCAGCGGATAACATATCTGTGAGCGTGGCAAACTCTTCGGCGCTAGAAGCGTAAATGTTTGCAATGATGGCAGTTTTCTTCCATGGTAGCTTGGGCAATTTATCTTTAAGGAAGGTTTCGACCCCATCATTTTGCAGACCGACGGCATTGAGCATGCCGGCTGCTGTTTCTGCTATTCGTGGCATGTCATTGCCGGCGCGTGGCTTTAGGGAAAGCCCTTTGACTACAATTCCGCCAAGTTTTTCCAAATTGCCATAGTGTGCAAACTCAAGCCCATATCCAAAGGTTCCCGAAGCCGGAATTATGGGATTTTTTAAGGTAAGCGGTTTTTTACCGCCAAGAGTTACTGAAAGATCTAGCATCTTATATCCCATGGTCTAAAGGTGTATGTGATTGGCCCAAAAGATGGGACCATGCGTACAGATTTGTACCGGCCAGTTTTTTTTGTCAGCCACCGGCCACTCTTCAGTGGTTTTGCTCACACAGCCAAGGCAGGCGCCTACTCCGCAAGCCATACGATTTTCTAAGGAAAGCTGGGTTCTTACATCTAGTTCCAGCGCAAATTCTTGTACTGTTTTCAAAAAAGGTTCCGGGCCACACGCAAGAACTAAGCCATTTTGTGCAGCCATTTCGCGCATCCCTTCTTTTATGGTGTAAATAAAATTGGCAAGATCACCGGGGATCGTTTCTTGTAGCGTGTCAACGGTTATGCGTTCATTTAAGCTATCTAGGGGGTAACAGCGCAGTGAGGCACGATGCCCAAAAATCATACTTAAATTCCAAGGCATTGGGTGTTCATGTACATAGCCCACAAAGGGCACAATGCCCATGCCTCCGGCCAGTAAAAGCGTAGGTGTTTCCGGCTCAAGGGCGAAGAAATTGCCAAGTGGCCCCCAAACTTGCACCTCATCGCCGCTTTTGAGCTCGGCCATGCGAGCCGTTCCCTTGCCAAGGGCTTGAAAAAAACATATGAGATGTTGAGATGTTACATGGCAAATGCCAAGCGGTCTTCCCCATGGCATTTCTAAACCAAAGGAATTTGGGCGCACCATAACAAATTGCCCCGGGTGCCATTTTTCCCACTGAGGCCTTTCGAGGCGTAAGGCAAAAAATTGTTTTTTGTCGGTAGTTTCTGTGCCAAAGGGCACAAGATCAAGCACTTTAAGCGACACTGATTGAGCTTGGCGCATACATGTTCCTTTACTTTTCGGGTATTAAATATAGTAATTACAAGCAAGGCACGGGTCAAGTATTTCATGTGCATATTTTAAAAATTTTCGAAG
>CAYJJP010000298.1:0-3363 GCA_964370525.1 uncultured Desulfovibrionaceae bacterium
ACTTTTTCAAAACCGCTTTGTAGCGATTGATTAAGTTACCTATTGCATTTTTACTTAGATTCATAATTAACTTCCTTGTTTAGGGTTTAAAATACAAAATGGCATTTTATTTACTTTTTGAATAATTATGCTGTATATCAATATTTTGGAAACAAGACAAGCGTTTAATTTTGCTTTTTGGAGCTTTAGCTTAATAAGCACATCTACAGCGAATTCTCACTTTTTGACTTCAGTGACAATCCTTGCTATACTTTGACATTGAATCACGCTCAAGGTTTGCCGGAGGTCTTTAAACGAATGAGCACACTTCATAAAAAATTAAAATTGCACTATCATATCTGTATTTCAGATAATTAGAAACATTCCATCTGTTTAATATTTATGAAGATATGCTTATGAACATATCCTTAACAGCCTGTTGAAAAACTCTTTCAAATCATATAAAATCACCCCACATAAGCACAAACACAAAGGAAGTGAATCATGGCATTAGGTAAACAGAAACACAGCACACAAGGTCGGCTTTATATTCGTCCGGATGAGTTACCGCAATCGCCGGGGCATGTTTTTTATGATTTACTCCAAAAAATCTTGCTTGCGCATAAGTTTGACGAGTTTGCGGAAGAGCTTTGTGCGCCGTTTTATGCGGATGAAAGAGGTCGTCCGTCCATTGCGCCTGGTCGATATTTTCGTATGCATCTTGTTGGTTATTTTGAAAATATTAATTCAGAACGTGGGCTTGTGTGGCGTTGTTCTGATTCCTTGTCACTGCGAAAATTTTTGTTTCTTGACCTCAATGAGTCTGTGCCGGATCATTCCAGTCTTAACCACATACGCTCTCGCCTTTCCTTAGAAGTACATAAAGAAATATTTCAATGGGTTCTTACAATTTTGAAGCACAATGAGCTTATTGAGGGCAAGCGCATTGGCGTTGATGCTTCGACTATGGAGGCCAATGCTGCCATGCGAAATATTGTAAAGCGTGATAGCTGCGAAAGTTATGATAAGATGTTAGAAAATTTATGTAAAGAAGATGGAATAGCTTCGCCGACCAAGGCTGATAAAATACATGCCGACAAAAAGCGCAAAAACAAAAAATTGTCCAATAAAGAGTGGCAATCTGCCAGCGATAAAGATGCTCGCATAGCAAGAATGAAGGATAAAACCACAAAAATGGCGTATAAACCGGAACATGCTGTGGATTTGGACAGTGGAGCCATCGTGGCAGCCAATATTCATTATATCCTGCTGCAAGAGCAAGTACGCATTGTTTCAATAAATTTGCCTTTGAATGCTTACAAGATGCGCTGCGCCGATCGCCCGTAAGACAAAAAAAGGAGAGCTTGGCCGGCTCTTTCCAATAATCCGATTTTCTTGTCTGCAAGCTGGAGTAAAAGCAAACCGCCGTCAGAGGTGATGGGTTTCGAGCTGAAAATCGCCTCGGTTTTACGTCTTTTTTGTGCTGGAAATTTGATGGAAGATAGGGTACATTCTGTCATGGCGATTCTCCGTGTTGTGTTTTGTGTAAGTAGCTAAAACATATCAAAAAACATGAGGAATTGCCAGTTTTTTTTAGGGTTTGGTGAAATATTCACCCTAACATATTGTCCGAATTATGGAAAGCACTTCGCCTGTCTCTGCGCCCATTTTTGCATCACGTGATAATATCTATTTGGAATAATTCTGAAAAAAATAAGAAATACTTTTATTGCTTGACAATCGTGCAATATATGCCATATTTAAAAGTTATGGAAATGTCTCTGCAACTAATCGCACCAGAGTTGTCTTGTCTATTGACGAGGCCACAATGCCCGAACAGTGCACGGTACTTGGAAGAGATTTTTTGCAACATATTGATTCTATGCAGAAAAGAAAATCAGTCAAATCCAGACATCGAAACCAAACAACCACACCACAGACATCTAAAACGGAGACCTCTCAATGCTGTCAAAAAACGCCATCGGCAATCTCATCAACCGTTACAAAGCTGTACTCAAAAAATGCAATCTCTTAAACACTTTCGGTAGCTTAGCCATGGCCTCCATGCTTGTGCTTGCGTCCGGGGGCGTGGCAAGCGCAAATAATATAAATATTAGCAGTGTAGCGGGGGAACCTGCTGTTGACAAAGCTGTGAGTTTGCAAGCCGACGATGGCAGCCCGGCAGAGGGCGATAAGGTGACAACGGCTGCTGGTTCAGGAGGCACTTTTAATCTGAATATTGACGGGCGTATACCGTCCTTGGGCACCATGACCATCGGCAATGACAGTCTTGGCGGTGACCTCACCGTGACGCTCAAGCAAGGTAGCGGAAACGTAACGGAAATCATCAGTGGCAATTTGAATGTGGTGGCCGATATCAGTGCTGTTGTTCGCAAGACTATATATAGTATTTCTAATGGCTTAACCCATACCGTTAGCGGTGTCGTGGATATGCAGGGGGGTGCAGCTGGGGGAGTAGCTCGCTTAGAAGTTGCCACAGGCGGAAAGCTTGTTTTGGATACGTCTGCGGCTGACGGTGCGGCCACCATTGTGAGCTCGAGCGGTGATGTTGCTGATTCGCAGGTAAATGTGAGCGGAACTCTCTCTGCTATCAATGGCACTGACACTACTGATTTATATGTGAATGGCGTGGCTTTGACCTTGAATGGTGCTACCGTGAAAGCCGCCTCCCTCACTTTAGGTGCTAACGAGAGTGGTCTTGGTTCCACACTCGCGCTTGATGGCAGCAATGTCATTGAGGGCGATTTTAATCCCGGAAATGAAAAAATCACCATCGGAGCTAACAAAAGTCTTCAGGTAAAGGGAGCGCTTACAGCCGGAGCCGGAGTCAATGTCAGCGGCGCAGACGCAAGCTTGACCCTTGACGGCGGCGGTACCATTACTGGTTTAACTGTGGGCGACGGGGGCGGTCTGAATGTAAATGGGGCCGACAAAATTGTTTCGGTTTCCGACAGTTACACTACTAATGCCGGCAGTGTTGTGAATATTTCCGAGGGTGCGACTTTAGATATTTCTGCTTTAGGTGTTATTGATGCTACTGAACTAGCAAATACGGCTTTCGATGGGGTGACCAATCTTAACGGCGGAACCTTAAAAGTCGAAAGACTGACCATCGATGCTGCTCATTTAATAGGTGATGGCGTGGCAGATAACGGTCAAATCAGTTTCAGTAATGGCGGTGTGCTGTCAGTAACCGAAACGTTACAGCTCGATGGCAATGCCACTCTTTCGTCCGGCGTAAACATCGAAACCTCAACCCTAGCAGGTGATGCTACGACGGTCGAATCCGGCGCCGCGCTCACCTTCATCGGTGGCGGCACAATTGGCAATAACTTGAACATGGCTGATGGCAGCACGGTGACC
>CAYJJP010000299.1:0-3357 GCA_964370525.1 uncultured Desulfovibrionaceae bacterium
TGGCGGGGTGGAGGGGCGGAGCCCTTCCCCTCCGGAGGAATTAATCAGTGTATCCAATAACCACACTAAATATCACGAATTACCTTTGAGGGTACAATTTTTGCTGCCTTTGTCGCCGGTAAAAGCGTTGCCAGCATGGACAGTAGTACCACAATGCCAAAACCTGTGAGCATATGCGCTGGGGGCATGGTGCAAATTTCTTCAAGCGTATTTTGTCTACTGCCTTGAAAAAGGTAGTCAATGAGGTATGCGGCTATGGTGTATAGTGTTATTGCAAATCCGGAACCTAAAAGCGCCGTTATAAGGGACTGAAAAAGCGGAAAAGCCATAATGGCATACTTATCATAGCCCACAAGGCATAGTATACCCAAATAGCGTTCTTTGCGGCGCACGGCAGCGAGGGCATGGCTGGCGGTTGAGGCCAAAAAGCCGAGGGCGGCCGTTGTGCCTATGAGTCCAAAAATAAGATTCAGCGAAGTATTGAGGCTATTTACTGTGGCAATTTCTTCTGCCTTGGTATACACATCGATATTTTGTGTGCTAAAATACTCACGAAGCTTGGTTACACCATCAAGGTTCTTGGCGTAAAGCCGGAAAGAGGGGTAAATACGCGCTTCTTGTGGCGGTATTTGTCCTGTAAATCCTTGCGCTTGCGTCAAGCGTTCATCTTGCTGCGGCATGCGCCCGTCACGATAATTTTCCGTAGCTTCCAAAAGAGTGAGGGGAATGAAGGCCACTTCTCGTTGTTGAATTTCCAGGGGTAAAATAGCTTGCACCCACAAAACAACGCTTGCTTTTTGCACTTTACCCTCATGCGTCCTTTCTATGAAACCATCAATAAACATTTGTTCTTTTGCTTGTATCCTTTGCGCTGCCCTTGCAGAAAGCGTAACGCCAAAGGCATGGCTTGGGATAACTTGATTTTTTTGCACATAGGGTGCAAGCAAGGTGTCGTTATCGCCCGTGGGTTCAAGAGAAACGTTGATACGCTTAAAAACACTTGTTTCGCCTTGCAACGCCAATGTCATGGTGGCAGAAATGGAACGAGTTTTTGGGACTATAAACCCCACATGTTCATTGGCCTTGATCTCATCCACAAAGGTTTGCGTATAATGCCCACTAGATACCGGTATGACTTCTAAATTATGTGGGTTATTTGCAAGCCTATCGGTCATAGTTGTGATAATACCATACTTCACTCCATAGAGAATGAGCAATGGTGTAAGTACAGCCGCCAACGACAGTACAGCGCAAGCTGAAAGCAGCGTTTCGTGCCAATAATCTTTTAGAGCAAGCAGGCAAGATTTAAAAATCATGAACACAACTCATTTGCCACTGGCAATGAAGGATTACACTCAAACTCTTGCGGAACTTCACGAGAAAGTCCGGCTTCATCCACAATATTATGCATATCCAAAAAGGCATGTATACGCTGCGTTTGCTGTTGCTCAGGCGCATCTGCCGGATTATATTGTATATTGTCATTTTCCGTAAGTCTGGACACTTTGGACTGTACCAAACGAAAGCCGGCTGCTTTAGCCATATGCGGAGCGTGACTGACCATAACCACCGAGATATTCTTTTCTTTTGCGGTGTTTACCAAGAGATTTAACACAAGCTCTGCATTGTAGGGATCAAGGGAGGCGACAGGTTCATCGGCAAGAATAAGCCGTGGTTCATGCACTAGCGCGCGTGCAATGGCAAAACGTTGGCGCTCGCCCACCGACATTTGTGCCGGTTTTTTGAAAAGCAAATGCTTAATATCCAATTTCTGCGCCAAGCTTCTGATGGCTGAATCGGAAGAAGCAGACAAAGTAGGTGAAGCTGCTGCAAAACATGTGAGCGCTATATTGTCATAACCACTCAAAAAAGGTAACAGGCCGCCGGTTTGTAAGACATATCCAATATATTTACGGCGCAAATGAGCAAGTTTTGTTAATTGTTTTTTTTTCCAATATTGTAAAATATCTACAGGTGTTTCGTGAGGGGAAAATAAAAACATGCTGTCATGTTCATTAGCTAGGCTTATGTCTGTGCTTACATCCGGACAAAGTGCGGTGGAGAGTAAGTCAAGTGCCGTACTCTTACCGCAGCCACTTGCTCCCACAAGCGCCACAAGCTCCCCTTTTTGCACATAAAGTTCCCCTATATGTAGGGAAAATGCGCCATTTTCAGCATAACTTTTATATAAATTCTTAACGGCTATAATAGTAGTGTTTTGACGCATAAATATTCAACAAGCAAAGAGTACGTCCGGTGCAATCCACACGGCGAACAGTAAAAATTAAGTGTATTGTGGCTCGATTTCCTTAACAATTTGATAGCCCTTCATGGCTTTCACCGTACCGCCAAGCCCATAATATTTTGTAACTCCGGCAATTGTGCAAGGCAGAAGATCCTCAACGTCGGTATTTAGCACTAAGACATCACCTATTTGCATACGCAAAAGCTGGTTACCCGTAATTTGAGTATTTCCAAAATGTATCTTCATCTCCACTGATGTCTCCAAAAGACGTTCTTTCAAACGTGCCACCCAAGCATGGTCAACCTCAAGGCGTTCTGTCTGAAAACTTGCGTGTAATTTTGAGCGGATAGGCTCAATTGTCGCATAAGGCAAACACACAACCATACTGCCTATGGTATTATCAAGCTCCACCTCAAACGTAATAACCACCACAACATCAGAAGGCGGCACAATGGCAGCAAATTGCGGATTAATTTCCGAACGCACCATTTCAAACTTTACATCATGCACAGGGCGCCAAGATTCCTCAAGCGTATCCAAGGAAATCTTAATGATTTTATCCACAACCGCTTGTTCAATGCGTGTAAACTCACGCCCTTCAACCTTGGGCTGCGATCCTGCTCCGCCAAAAAAGTTTTCCACCAAGGCAAAAACAAGACGAGAATCAACTACAATAATAGCATTGCCACGCAAAGGATCCATCTTAAAAATATTGATACTCGTAGGCACGGGAAGCGAGCGGATAAACTCGCCAAATTTCGCCATATCAATGGAAATCGGGTTTAACTCCACACGTTTACGCAAAGCATTAGAAAGAGCATTCGTACAAAGCCTCGCAAAACGATCGTTGACAATTTCAAGTACAGGCATACGCCCGCGAATAATACGATCCTGATTTGCAAGATCGAAAGCAACAATGCCGCTGTCGTCATGCTGAGCATCATTTTCGCTTTCTATTTCACCGCCGGAAAGCCCACGCAATAAAGCATCTACTTCATCCTGTGCTAAAACTTTATTCATACTCTACCCTTTATTTTTAATTGCAAAGCTACTCTAGTCAGTGTTAGCTTCAAGGTCAATATATTTATACGCCACATAGACATTAAATTGAC
>CAYJJP010000300.1:0-3355 GCA_964370525.1 uncultured Desulfovibrionaceae bacterium
ATAATTATATTTTTTTATACCACGGTCTTTTATTGACAGAATGTAAAATCTAGCTAAATATTATGGGCTAACTGAACAAATACCTAATTTAAGAATTGAAGTGCACATGCATTTTACAAGGCAATATATGATGATCGTTGGAATACGCTTTCGCCCAAATGGGCAGCTTTATTACTTTTCAGCCGACATGCCCCTCTCCTTGGGCAATGCTGTTATTGTGGATACAGAGCAAGGGATTGGCTTTGGGCATGTGGATCTTCTTCTTGAAAGCCTGCCTTTGGAAATGCACGGCATGGAGATCTCACCCATTGTGCGTATGGCATCAGCAGAAGATTGCCAAACAAACCATGACAATACAAACCTTTCACAAGAAGCTTTTGCCTATTGCAAAAAATGCATCTCTGAGCGAGAGCTGGACATGAAGCTTGTGGATGTGGAAATATTCTTTGATCGCAGTAAATATGTTTTTTATTTTACAGCACCGGCTCGCATTGATTTTCGAGAATTAGTAAAAGACCTTGTGCGAGAATATCGCACTCGCATTGAATTGCGCCAAATTGGTGTGCGCCACGAAACACAAATGGTTGGGGCTGTTGGCTCTTGCGGAATGGTCTGCTGTTGCCGACGTTATTTACGCAAATTTGCGCCCGTAACCATACGCATGGCCAAAGAACAAAGTCTTTTCCTTAATCCTACCAAAATTTCAGGTATTTGCGGAAGGCTTTTGTGCTGCCTTTCCTTCGAACAAGATAATTATGATAATTTTCAAGACCAATGTCCAAAAATTGGTCGAAAATACCACACCAGTGCCGGGCCTTTGCGTGTCCTTCGAGCCAATATGTTTCGCAATGCAGTCATAGTGCAAAACGAAAACAATGACGAAGTGGAAATGCCCCTCGAAGAGTGGCACGCCATTAGCCCAAAGAGCTTTGAAGACAGTAGCCAAAGCCATAAAACAGCTAAATCTAAAAAGAACATTAGTACAGACGATGGCCTGCTCGTGGTAACCTTAGACAACCTTGAGGACGATGCCTACGCCTATACCGAAGATCCTTACGCATTGCGCGGCAAATGCCCTCTCAAAAGCAACGCACAGGAAAAAACGGAAAGAAAGGATAAAGGCAAAAAGAAATCCCCAAAGGAAGCCTTGGTTGACGAAAAGGGCGGCATTTTTGGCCTTGCACCGCAAAAACCTAAAAAAAACAAATAAGACCCAATACATAAAGGATTTTACCGTGTCAGCATTTTATATTACTACCCCTATTTATTATGTAAACGCCAAGCCACACCTTGGTCATGCTTATACCACCATCGTGGCGGACACCTTAATGCGCTTTCATAAGAGCCTTGGTGAAAAAACTTTTTTTCTTACCGGCACCGATGAACACGGAGATAAAATCGTGCAGGCCGCCGAAAAATCCGGCCTTGCACCACAAGCCTTTGTGGATGAAATCAGCGGACAATTTAAACAACTTTGGGCTGACCTACATCTTGCCAATGACAAATTTATCCGCACAACCGATGAAAACCACAAAGCCTGTGTGCAGAAATTTATGCAAAAAGTTTACGATGCCGGCGATATTTACTTTGGTGAGTTTGGTGGGCATTATTGCTATGGTTGCGAGCGTTTTTACACCGAAAAAGAACTGGAAAACGGACTGTGCCCACAACACCAAAATAAGCCGGAATTTATCAGCGAGAAGAACTATTTCTTTAAAATGTCTAAATACTTACCGTGGCTTAAGCAGCATATTGAAGAAAATCCCGACTTCATTCGCCCAGAACGCTACAAAAATGAAGTGCTCGCCATGCTGGAAAGCGGCGCCCTTGAAGATTTATGCATTTCTCGCCCTAAATCACGCCTAACTTGGGGCATTGAACTGCCCTTTGACAAAGACTATGTGTGCTATGTGTGGTTTGACGCATTACTTAATTATATAAGCGCCCTTGATTGGAATGATTCAAAAACTGAAAGCCCTGAATTTACAGAGTTTTGGCCGGCAGAGCATCTTGTTGCCAAGGACATTCTAAAGCCACACGCCGTTTTTTGGCCTACCATGCTCAAATCTGCGGGATTACCCATCTACAGTCACCTCAATGTCCACGGGTACTGGCTGGTTAGAGACACTAAAATGTCTAAATCCTTAGGTAATGTCATAGATCCACTTGAAACAAGCCGCCGCTTTGGCATAGACGCTTTCCGCTATTTCCTCTTGCGTGAAATGCACTTTGGTGCCGATGCTTCCATCACCGAAGAGAACATGATAACACGCATCAACGCAGACCTTGCCAATGATTTAGGCAACTTATTTAGCCGAGTATTAGCCATGAACGCTAAATACTTTAATAAAGTTGTGCCGCAAGCCTTGTTTGACCACAACGATGATGTTATCGTACAAGAAGACTCCAAAAGAGCTTTGCAAAATTATGTGCAGCTCTTTACCCATATGCACATGTCGCAAGGCTTGGAGTCTTTATGGGAATTTGTGCGCTCGCTCAATAAATATGTGGATACACAAGCACCTTGGGCGCTGGCAAAGCAAGGAAATATGGAAAGGCTCACCGCCGTCATGTATACCCTTCTTGAAGCCTTGCGCAAAATCGCCCTTGCTGTGTGGCCAATCATGCCCGAAGCCGCCGAAGCCATGCTCAAACAATTGGGACAAACCACAGAAAACATCAACCTCAAAGCAGAATTAAACAGCTGGGGAACATTGGCTGTCGGTACGCAACTGGCTGAAGCTTCAAACCTTTTCCCACGCATCGAACAGCCAAAATCAAAGAAAGTAGAAAAAAACAAATCGGAAAAGAAAATAAGCAAAGAAAAAAATGTTGCACAAGACAAGCAAACACCTGCTACCGATGACACAACAAACGTGAGTGAAATTGATTTTGAACACTTCAAAAAAGTTGACATGCGTGTGGGCACCGTTGTCGTTGCCGAAAAACACCCCAATGCTGATAAATTACTACGCCTTGAAATCTCGCTCGGTGAAGAAAAACCACGCCAAATCCTTTCGGGACTTGCCGACTTTTTTGCACCGGAAAGCCTTGTGGGAAAACAAGTTTGTGTGGTGACCAACCTTGCTCCACGCAAAATCCGTGGATTGATTTCCCACGGCATGGTGCTCACTGCCGAAAAAGACGGAAAGCTTGAGCTTGTAACAGTAGCACAAGTTATGCCCGACGGAAGCACACTCGCTTAACAGTGCGTTGAAAAAGGGTAAACTGCATCGTCAGGCTCGCTTTTTACTCCGGTTCACAGAATAATTCTTTTTTGCAGGGGAGGGGAAAACTTTTGCTAGCGCCAAAAAGTTTTCCCCTCCCCTTTCAAAACGCGCCCATTGCTCATCCC
>CAYJJP010000301.1:0-3351 GCA_964370525.1 uncultured Desulfovibrionaceae bacterium
TGCTTTTTTATACCGTTTTTTCGCTCATGGCGTGGGGAGTGGTGGCACTTATGGCTTGGCAATCGGATGCTCGCCACGTTAAGTTTTTTTTAGATACGCAAATGGTGCTTTTTGCTAAAACAGTTTATGAACTTGATCTTACTCATTTATCAGGCGAAGTGGATGACCTTGAAGATGTTTTGCCGGACAAAAGGGAGAAACGAAGCAATTTACTTGATGATGATGCTCTTAGTTTTGCTGTGTTCTCTCAGGAAGGAAAACGCCTACTCAGTGACGATGATGACGGTAAGGAATTTCCTTTTATAGCAGTAAAGGGTTTTCATAAGGTACAAATTAATGATGATCGATGGCGTATTTTTGTGTTTACAAAAAAAGATTCCGATAAATTTGTCATCGTTGGGCAAGAACGAGAATACAGGCAAGAAATGGCGCATAAGGCTTTTTATCGTCATTTGATTCCGTGGCTTGTTTTGCTTCCCCTCTTTCTCATGGGTTTGGGATGGCTTTTATATAAAGAGTTAAAACCATTGCGTGTTTTAACTGCAAATTTACAAAGGCGTAAGGCTGATGATACAAATGAGCTTGCTGTTAATCAACTTACGCCGGAAACTCGCCCACTTGTGCTGTCGCTCAATGCCCTCTTTGAGCGTATGAACTTGCTTTTACAGCGAGAGCGTGCATTTGTGTCCAATGCCGCCCATGAGTTACGAACCCCCTTAGCAGGTCTTCGTGTGCAAGCTGAAGTTATGCAAATGTGTGCTGACGATGCTCTTGCGCGGGATAATGCTATGCAAAAAATTCTACAGGGTTCTTTGCGTTGTTCGCATCTTGTGGAACAATTGCTCTTATTGTCAAGTGTGGAATCTTTCAATGTTAATAGTACGCACGAATTGCGACCTATTTCGTGGCAAATATTGATTGAACAAGGCTTGCAGCAAGCGCAGCAACGAGCCGACGAAAAAAATATTCATTTACAGTTTAATATTAACGCCATTCCAAGGGAAAATCTTGGAATTTGCGAGTTTTGGGCAATTGCTATGCGCAATCTTGTGGATAATGCCGTAAATTATACAGCGCACGGCGGCCTAGTGCGTGTGCAACTTTTTGCGGATAGATTGTGTGTTGAAAATACTGCCACTCATTTAAAAGAAGATGATATTAAGCAGTTAGGGCTGCGTTTTTATCGACCCGCACAAAGGCCTACAGAGCAGGATGTTCCGGGCAGCGGACTTGGGCTGGCCATAGTGGGTCATATTGCAAGTATTCATACTGCAAAGCTTCGCATTGAAAACAGTATGTGGGATGATGTTGAAAGTGTGAAGGTAAGTATAGTTTTTGATGTTTGAAGTATTTCATGACCTCTGCACAACTCACTGTGCAGAGGTCTTGAAATATGTTTAGAACGGCCAGAGGTTATCCATAAAACGGGTAAACCAACCGGGTTTTTGCTTATCGGCAAGTACGCCCTGTCCATAATATTGGATGTTGGCGTCGGCCATTTGCGTGGACATGATGGAATTATCTGCTTGAATATCACGCGCACGAATGGTTCCTGAAATTACCATATATTGCGTTTCTTCGTTGACTCGTGTTTGGCGTACACCTTCAATTTGCAAAATGCCGCCCGGCAAGACTCTGATAACGCGCGAGGCTATGGATGATGTTACCGTATTGCCACGAGAAGTTTGTCCTGTGCCGGAAAATTCGCTGCTTGAATCGCTTTGAAATACTGATGTTCCCGCACCGATAGGGATGACATTGTTTCCGGGTAATTGGATGGCGCTACGCCCAAAAAGCGAAGGAATGCCATAATTATTGGTGTTTTCCTTATCTGCATCGGTTGTAGCCGTATTGGTAGCAGCAGTGCTTTCCATAATATTTACTACGACAATATCACCCACACGGCGAGCGCGGCTGTCAGAAAAGAGTGGATCCATATCGCTTTGCGCAAAAAGTGAACCGGGGTTGGCAGCACGTTCTTGTGGCGTAAAGCTATGCGCCGGTGTTGAGCTTATGCTTGGAGCAATAACGGTAGGTGCTTTTTCTGAGCTTTGGCAAGCCATGATGAACATGGACATGCAAAGTGTGAGCAACATAAACAGTTTTTGATGACGTTTCATTGTTTCCCTCCAACGGTGGCAATGTCAGTTTTTTGAAATATTTTTCCTATAAGGTGTTGTTTAGTCAGCCATTACTGTTTTGCTATCACGAATGGTGGCATAAACTTGTTTCTTGCTTTGCAAATTACGTACCGGAATAATGGTTCCTGGTGCGCCGTCGGCAAGGCATTCGGCTTTAACTTCTATGCGAATATTGCCCTTGGCGTAGATGAGATTAACGATGGAGCCTTTGCGTACCATGGAAATTCCTAATAAATCCGAACTATAGATAGGCTGTCCCACGCCAACACTGCGCACCATTTGCCATGGTCCGCCCTTACCGTCCCAAGGCATGGAAGCTAGGTGTGCGGCATTAACACGCACAAAGGTTATGTCTTGAACGTGCAGTGAATCACCTTGGTTGAGGGGGCGAGCTGCTGCCGGCACTTCCACCCATAAATTTAAAAAAGCAGCCCCGGCGGCCCGACGCACAACTTTTCCATTAGGTTCTTGGATGACAAAGCGAAAGGTCACTCGACCCGGAGCCACGCTGCCCGGTTCTAAATTGATGCGCTGTTGTCCGTGCTCCAAAAATATATAGGGGGGTAAACGGAACTCTGTCCATTCGGCAGTGCCCGGCATGGCGTTGGTTTGCGGGGTCAAAAAGCTGACAACATATTTACGCAGTTCATGTTCTGTAAGCACAATGCCGCCACGCTGAATGGCAAGCGATTGAGGTAAAACACATTTTCGAGCTAAGTCACCAAGGGTATCTCGCAAGGCCTTGCTGAGGCGAGCTTTACTTATTTGTAAGGGTTTACCCGGCTCAGGCGGGGCAGGCCACAGCGGTTGATTTTTTATGGAGTTCCAAAGCCCCGGCGGAATGGGGCCATGTGGTTCGGCTATATCGTTAAGGGTTACCATTTCCCCTTGGGCTGCGGCGGCATTTCGAATTTGCAAGCGCCAGTCATGGGTGTCTTGCAACTGCAAAGCACCGCCGGCATACTCGCCTTCGCCAAAATTATTGCGTGTGCGAGCAGCGCCGGGAGCGTTATAATCTTTGTTTAAAGGTAGGCCGGGTCTTGCATAGTTCCATTGCGCAGCCGCATGTGATGATTGCCCCGTAAAGTGTAAGCAAAAAAAGTTACTTACCAATACAACCAGCAAGAAAACACAAGCAAGCTTCATGCGTATAGTGAACGCTTGCACAAATGCGGCAAACACATCCATAAAAATTCCTCTTGTAAAATAA
>CAYJJP010000302.1:0-3319 GCA_964370525.1 uncultured Desulfovibrionaceae bacterium
CCAAAAAGTGTTTTCCTTCCCCCCAGACCCCCCATCCTTTCCCAAAACGCGCCAATTGCTCACCCCTGTCGGGATGAGCTAAATCTCTTATACTGTGCTATCTACCAAACACACCAAAAGCTCACCCCTAACGGAATGAGCTAGCGCAAGTTGTTATGAAGAAAAAATTATACGTTTAGGAAACGCTGATTTATTCCTCGTACTGAAACACATTCCAAAAGAATTTTTCGTAAGAAAAATTCGTGTGAAAGTTTTTTGGAAAGGGGGGCTGGGGGAAAAACCTTTTGTTCACAAAAGGTTTTCCCTCAGAAAAAATAAATCGGTATTTCCCTAGAAAACTTGTCCCGAAGCATTTGATGTTCGCGGAGGCTGCACCCAATGCTTAATCTTCATACCCATATCATAACCCACCGATCGCACCATAAGACCCGCCGCATCCTCAGGCATACGCTGCTGCACACCAAGCACAAAAAGATCCGTGGCCTGCTTCTTCTCCATAGCACCACCTTGACCCATAGACCAAATAAGCGCACCGGATGCCACTTCGTATACCTCTATCTGTATAGAAACAGAAGACTTTCCGGCAGTTCCCCCGTCAAGATAATGCGAAATATAACCGCCAACCAAAACATTGGCCCCCTTAGCCCTAGCAACAGCAAGAGCATCACTCACCTGATGCGGAATAACACTTTCATCATACTCCAAAACAGCAAAAGCCTTCTGCGCCAACCACACTTGCCAAATCTGACGACTTAAATTACGACTGATATGCATAGACTCAGCAACGTCCTGCGTAAGACGCAAAGGCACAAAAAGCCCACGCAAAGGATCAGTAACTATACCATCCGGCTGCACATAAACACGAATAGGACTTACCGTAACCGGAGCATCACTTGTAAGATGAAATGGCGTCGCCATCTCACCATGCATACTCATGCTGGGATTAGCACCTGTTGAAACACAAGCCAATAACTGTGAAGTAAATAATAGTGCCGCGAAAACAATAAACTTTTTCATTGCATCCTCTCTGTGGGAGCCTCCGCTCCATGTATACTGACAAGAATTTTCTGTTGCGAGCGCTGCAAACTCTCTAACAACGATAACCTTCGCTCCACTGATAGACGCTGAAATTCATTTCTGCTTGTCAAAACAATGAGCTTTTCCATTTCCTCTTGCAATGCTTGCAAATGATGTGCCTCTGCACCCGATAAATATCCGTTGCACAGGGACAAATCCACAAGATGAATAAGCTTTTGCGCTTGTTCCCCAATGTTCTGCGGCGCTATGGCGGTGGCGTGTTGACGCTTTTGTTGAAACTCTTTCCAGTAATTCCGTAAGGCAGAAAATACTCTCATAAATATTCTCCCTTGATAAATACACGGTTTGGAAGGCTCAAAGATTTTGCTTACAGAGCAAATGTAAATGCAAAACGTAATAGTAATGGAATAACAATTAGGTAAAAGGGTAAAATCCCAAGCAAAGCCTGAACCCACGTTAAGCCAAGCGCATATCTACACCCAAATGCTGTAACGGCAAGGCTCCAAGCAAATCCCACTATGGAACCAATGCCCGGCACAACGCAAAGCAAAACAGGAGCCGTAGCATAGGCAGTTATTTGAAAAATAAGCTTAAAATCAGAACTTGCCGGCGCAATTAATCTAAACATAAAATAATAAAAGCCAGCCGCAATAAATAACTCCACAAGGCTAAAAGTCGTGCTCACCATTAATATATGCAAATAAGAACTCTTGGGAGTAAACATACTGAGCATTTGCTGCAACTGAGGGTCATTGGCAGCCATTGGCGTCAAAACATTAATCATGACTTGTCCCCAAAATCGCTCAATACTTATCTGAAGAACAGAAATGATTACATAAAAAACAAAGGCGAAATTCAGAGGCGTGTGCACACTAAGTCCGGCAAAAAACCGAGCCGGCGCAAAACAAATGCGTAAAATGGTTTGAAAAAATGCAGCAAAAAAACCAATCTCTTTCTGCTGCTCCCAAGGATTTTGAATAGCAAAGCCAGTATGCGCATGATTGCTAAAATCCTCGCTCGCACTATTAGCCTCATTATCCCCAGCAGAGTCTTCCCGTTCAAACTGTTCTGTCTGTCCCTGATATGCAGAAGTTGCCCTGTCTCGTATTCCTACTTGCGATTTTGCATCCTTTTTATTAAAATCACAAACATCATCACGCATAGTTCCGGTAGAGGAGTCCACTCTGTCTTGCTCTAGAATAACTTCGTCCCGAGCAAAGGAAAAACTATGCTGACACAATGGACAAGTGGCAGTACGCGTGTTCTTAGGGAGCATGTCTTGTGCTACCTCACGGCTAAAATGACATTTGGGACAAGTTATTTTCATGTACTGCGTATCCTTATAAAGCAACTCAAACTATTATAACAAAGCAAATAAAGCTAAGCAAGAACAGCTTATCATTTTTTCAAAAAAGAGGCAAGAGAATAAAAGTGCAAATAAAAATTATTCCGCCGGGCGATGTTTTTCAAGCTGCCAGCGCATAAGGGCATTATACATACAACGTTCGGCATCCTTATAAACACCACATAAGTTTTTGACATGAGTTTCTATTTCGGCGCGTTTTGTTTTGCCGGCTGAGGGGCAAGGGTTGTTCCAGGTGGGTAACTCCCATTGACGAGCAGCTCTTTTTACGTGCTTTTTCTCCAGTAAAAGCATGGGGCGAATGACTTGCAATTTACCTCCAAAAAAATCTTCCTTCATGCTCATCCCGTCTACACGGCCGTTTTGACATAAGTTCATAAAAAAAGTGTGTACAAGGTCGTCAGCTGTATGCCCAAAAGCTAGGTGCGTCAGTGAATATTGTTCGCATAGCTCAAAAAGTCGCTTGCGGCGCAACCACGCACAACGAAAACAAGCGGAATTTTGTCTGTTTTCTTCAGAATGTGCGTGCGGACCATGATCTGTCACGTCAATGTGCGAAGCTATACCATGCTCCAAAAGCCAAGGCACAAGCACCG
The DNA here is from genome assembly GCA_964370525.1 of uncultured Desulfovibrionaceae bacterium. Taxonomy (GTDB): domain Bacteria; phylum Desulfobacterota; class Desulfovibrionia; order Desulfovibrionales; family Desulfovibrionaceae; genus CAYJAD01. The sequence goes on from CAYJJP010000302.1 coordinate 2,998, forward strand.
CATGACTTGTCGCATCAAAACCCGGATTTATATGTAAGGCGAAGATTTCAAAAGGAAAAGGTATTATGGATTGGCGTATGTGTAAACATTTAAGCAAGACAAAAGAGTCCACGCCGCCCGAAACAGCAACGCCAATTCGTGCATTTGGGACAAGCATTTGTGTCAGTTGCATGGCCTTGCCAATGGATTTTACGCACGTCTGTTGTGCAAAAGTTCTAGAATTTTTTTTCATAGTTATGGAATCTTTTAGATGTTTCAATAAGATTATTCTGGGGGGAAGGAAAACCCTTTTGCTAGCGCCAAAAAGTGTTTTCCTTCCCCC
>CAYJJP010000303.1:0-3312 GCA_964370525.1 uncultured Desulfovibrionaceae bacterium
ATTTGTTGACTGACAACATCCATTTGAACGCTCACGTCATGTTTGGCAGCAATTTCTTGGCAAATTTTATTTACGGCTACCTTAACTTCATCTAGGGAATAGCAAGGCAATACTCGGCAATCCACATAAAAAACATCCTTACCCGGTACTGTATTCACGTTGGGAACATTGTTCTCACGCTTGGTGGGTGTAAAGGTGGATATGGGTGGGTCAAAAAGACTGTCTTCCTCAGGAAAAAGAGTGTGTAAGTGTTGTAAAGCTAACACTAAATCAGATCCGGCCAGCATGGCATTTTTGCCCTTATGTGGCATGGAACCGTGGCACTGCTTGCCTTCTAAGCAAAAAGACAGCCATAGGACATGTTTTTCAGATATTTCAAGCATGGAACCGTCGGGCGTTCCAAAATCCGGTACGACAAAAATGTCATCCTTAGCGAAAATATGACCATGGTTTTGCATAAGCCATTCAATCCCCAAAGCATTTCCTGTTTCTTCGTCGGATACAAAAATGCAACCTATTGAAAGTTCTGGTTTATCAGCGCAATTTTTCACTTCTTCAAGCAATAATAAGGAAGAAACTATGGCTTGTTGATTATCCTCAACACCACGGCCGATGAGTAAGTCGCCCTCAACGCGTAAAGTAAATGGATCAGCCTTCCAAAGCGATAGGTCGCCGGCTGGAACTACGTCCATATGCGCTAAAATCCATAGGGTGCGAGCCTGCTTTCCCTCGATATGTGCAACAATATTTGGCCTGTAGCCACAGGGAACTCTGTCGTCGGGTGCATTATAAGTTTTGACGCTTTCAACGCCAATGTTCTTTAATTCATTCAATATAAAGCGTGCTTTTTGTTCTTCTCCCACTCCATCACTCTCAGGGCCAAGAGCCGGTAAAGCGGTAAGCTCTCTTTGCAGGCGTATGACATCTTCTGTTTTAGCTTTCAAATTTTCAAGAATTTTTTGTAACATTAAAGTCTCCCATGTAAAGAAAAAGCTCCATTACGGAGCCTATATTTTTCACTAGCTCACCTCGAGAGAGATGAGCCGGTGAGTGTGTTTTGAAGAAGAGGGTGGGGAATTTTTGAAATCAGCAAAAGTCTTCCCCAAGCCTCTCAAATATTCTACTCTTCAGCCTTAGCTTTTTCGTAATCAGCCATTACTTTTTCCACAACAGGTGGTGGTGCTTCTTCATATTGAGCAAATTCCATGGTGAAAACGCCTTGTCCGCCGGTCATGGATCTAAGATCCGGAGCATAACGAAGCACTTCGCTCATGGGCACATGCGCTTTAATTTCGGTAATGCCGGCAACCGAGTCCGAACCAAGCACTTTACCACGACGAGAAGAAAGGTCGCCAATAACATCGCCCATATTTTCATCAGGTATGGAAACTGATATAAGTACAATGGGTTCAAGAAGAACGGGCTTCAAGGTTTCAAGTGCTTTTTTGAAAGCCACTGAGCCTGCAATTTTGAAAGCCATTTCGGACGAGTCCACGTTATGGTAGGAGCCGTCATAAAGTTTAACACGAAAATCAACTACTTGGCAACCTGCCAGGCTTCCTCGAGTAGCAGCTTCTTGAATGCCTTTGTCGATGGCAGGAATGTACGTGCGTGGGATTGCACCGCCAACGATGGCGTCTTCAAATTCATAGCCGGAACCACGGGGTAGAGCCTCCAATTCAATCCAACAATCGCCAAATTGCCCACGTCCGCCGGATTGTTTTTTGTGGCGTCCTTGCACTTGGCATTTACCACGAACAGTTTCACGGTAGGGGACTTTGGGAGTTTGAAGTAAGATTTCTGTTTTATAGCGACGTTTTGCCTTTTCTACAGACAATTCAATGTGTAATTGTCCCATTCCCGCAAGAAGAATGCAACCGGATTCCGGATCTCGTGAAAGTTTGAGCGTTATATCTTCTTCAAGGATGCGCTGTATTGCACTAAAGACTTTATCTTCTTCGCCTTTTTCTTTGGGCGAAAGGGCGTAAGTGATGAGCTGTGGTGGCAAGGTTGGCATGGGTAGGGTGAAGGGCGATTTTTCATCGTACAAAGTATCGCCTGTGGTGGTGTTTTTAAGTTTGCCAATGGCGATGATGGAACCGGGCCCAAGGGTTTCCTTGCATTGACTTTGTGTTTTTCCGGTAAGATACAATAGTGAGCTTAAGCGTTCATTGTCTTCTGAGCGGGAATTTTTGAGCACGCTATCGCTGGAAATGGTGCCCGAAAGTACACGCGCAATGGAAAGCTGTCCGGCAAAGGGGTCAACAATGGTTTTGAAAATGAAGCAAGCTGCTGCTTCGTCTTGGCTTCTTGTGCGTTCAGCCAAGTCTCCATTGACTTCGCCTAAGAAAGCAGGACGCTCTAGAGGTGAAGGGAAGAGAGCTTGTATGCTTTGTAAAAGCTGTATGCCGCCTTTGTTTTCAAGCGCTGCTCCTGCAACCACGGGTACGATAGAGCCGTTTGCTACGCCAAGGCGCAGGCCGTGTGCAATTTCTTCGTTGGTGAGAGAGCCTTCTTCGAGATATTTTTCCATAAGCTCTTCATCGGACTCTGCAATATTTTCCACTCCCATATCGTGAATGAGCGCTACTTCATCGGCTATATCTACAGGGATTGGTGCTTCAATGGTAGCACCATTTTCGCCAAACATGAGCGCTTTTCCGGCAAAAATATCAACAAGACCAAGGAAGGTTTCGCCGGCCACTATGGGCATGAATAGGGTAACCGGTTTAGCGCCGAGCATGGCTGGTATTCCGTCATAAGCCATTTGAAAGTCAGCTCTGTCTCTGTCCATTTTATTGATGAAAATCATTGCCGGAAGAGATTCTGAACGGACATGACCCCAAAGTTTTTTTGTGAGAGGGCGAACACCGTCTACGGCATCAATGACAAATACAACTGCATCTGTACCTTTTAAAAGACAATCAAGGTCACCTGTAAAATTTCCGTCTCCGGGGATATCTACCAGGTAATGTCTGTTGTTCTCCAATAGGTATGTCGCAAATCCCGGTTGGATGGAGCCACGCCGGCGTATTTCTTCCGGTTCAAAATCAAGGCTTGTGGTTCCGTCTTCAATGGCACCAAGACGATTGATTACGGCGGCTTGGAACAATAACATTTCAGCCAAAGAAGTTTTACCAGATCCACCCGTGCCAACGAGAGCATAGGTGCGTTGCGAATCAATTGATTTTGTCATTTCTTTCTCCCTTTATGCAGTTAATAACGGGGCAAAACGCCCCAATTAAGTTTTAATCAGTCAGGATTTCCAAAAATAAGTCAATTTCATATAATTATAAGGTACTATACCTTAAG
>CAYJJP010000304.1:0-3292 GCA_964370525.1 uncultured Desulfovibrionaceae bacterium
GGCACCACCGGTGTAGCCGTCAGATTTCTTAATTCCGGCGATGGTGGCGGAACCGCCAGTAACTCCACTCTCAGGAGTTGGTTCAAAGGTCGCTTGAGCAGTTGTGGTTCCTGTTGCAACAAGACCTGTAGGGTCAAGATAACCGTCTTTGACTTCAGACAAGTTTGCAGCTGTCTGAAGGGCTATGGCACTGAAATCAATGGTTACATCTTGACCAAAGGCAGTTTTAAAGGCAGCAGCAAGAGTGTCATAATCGGAATTGGAAAGAATCTCAGTACCAAACGTCGTATCCCTCAGAACAAGTGCACCACCGGCACCGTCAAATGTGTAAGCATTCTTTGTGAACGTATAATTATCGAGGTTAATACTACCCAAATCGCTTACGTCAGCTGTCAAGGTTCCTGCGTCAAGGTCGATGGTTCCAGTGGCTGAAGTAGCTACTAATTCACCATTGTTAAAAGTTATGCTACCGCCAGCAACTTGCAATGTACCGTTCTCGACATCAATTTTAGTACCGACAGTCCAGTCACCACTTTGCACTGAAACGACAGCACCAGCGCCATTAATTTTGAACCCGTCAGCATGTGGTGTAGTAAATACTTTTGTACCACCACCATCAACCAAGGCAACAACACCAGACTTAACACTTTGTTGGCTAGCATTGCCAAAAGTAAATTGACTCGCAGCAATCACTGCGCCAGCTGCTATGTCAATGTCACCTGCAGATACAGTCAGGTGATCTTTAACATGAAACATACCACCTTGAGTCGCTGGAGCAGATGCTCCAGCTAAAAAAACTTTTCCGGCAGCGCCAGTATCAGTTTTCGCAAAAATATCTGTATTTGTAAGAATATGACCACCATCTACTTCAAACACTTCCGAAGCCGCTACAGTCGTGTAACCAGCCAAACTGGTAATACTATCAACACTAAGTTTACCATCGGAAACATTGAGGATTGTGTTTAGATTTACAGTTAAAGCACCGGCTGTGTAGCTGAGGCCATCGACAATATTGAGGGTTGTCGTTTTAATAGCATCAGCACCTACAAGTTCCAAATCACCGGTCTTTAAGGCAAAAGCATCGTTTGATTTTCCAAGGTTAACGATCAAACTGGCGTCTTGGGTACCTACACCAAAATTTGCAGCACCGGTCCCGTCACTCATGTCTGCGCCTATATCAAGATTAACGGTACCACCGGCATGACCTGCTGGAGTAGTAATGGTACCATTGGCGGACAAATTAGTCCTAGTAATAGTATAATCCCCTGCTGCTTCAAGTGTATAATCCGTCGCAGGACCGGCATCACCAACGCCAACACCGCCCATGACCAGCATACCGGCCACAGCGAGCGATCCAAAAGTATTCAAAAGATGGCACTTTTTCAAAACCGCTTTGTAGCGATTGATTAAGTTACCTATGGCATTTTTACTTAGATTCATAAGCGTACTTCCTTGTTTTATTGTTTAAAGTCTTGTTAAAGCCTCATATTTTTTCAGAAATTTTTATCAAGTTTTCACAGTAAAGGCAAGTTTTTTTTGTGATATATTTTCTACTTTTTAATCCTAAATTCCTTGTAGCTTAGATTATACTTTTTAAGACGCAAGGCCATAATTCTTTCGGTAAGGCCAAGATTTTCTGCGGCATTGCCAAGGTGGCCATTTGTTGCCTCAAGGCTTTCCACTATGCAAGCGTATTCTAGCTCATCAAGTCTTGCTTGTAGGCTTGAATTTGTAAGAGATTTCATGCTTGCTTCGTTTTTTGCATTGGTTATGGGGCAATTGCCGGCATGTAAATGCGTTGGCAGGTGTTGTGGTGAGATAATGCCATCATCGCTCACCAGCAAAGTCGCACGCTCCATAATGTTTTGCAATTCTCGAGCATTACCCGGCCAATCATAGCGTTGTAGCATATCCACTGTCGTAAGTGAAAGCCGCACATTGGTACGCCCGTTAGCTGCTGCATACTTTTCCATAAAATGATTGGCAAGCATAGCAATATCATTTTTCCTCTCTCGCAAGGGTGCAAGAGTTATGGGAAATACATTAAGGCGGTAATAAAGATCTTTGCGGAATGTGCCCTGCTCTACCATATCCTCCAGCGAGCGATTTGTAGCAGCGACAATGCGTACATCCACTTGACGTGTTTCCATGCTACCAAGTCGCTCAAAGCGTCTGTCTTGCAAAACTCGCAATAATTTTGCTTGAATAAGCAGACTCAACTCTCCAATTTCATCCAAAAAAAGCGTCCCGCCATGCGCCAACTCAAAACGCCCACGCCGTAATGTATTAGCACCGGTAAAAGATCCTTTTTCATGCCCAAAAAGCTCGCTTTCAATAAGACTTTCCGGCAATGCTGCACAATTTAACGATACATAAGGTTGCGCAGACCTTGGGCTGGCAGCGTGGATAGCTTGAGCGGTAAGTTCCTTTCCCGTACCACTTTCACCGCAAATAAGCACCGTGGTACAAGATGCGGCAACTTGCTCTATTTGCGTATAAACTTGCTCCATTGCCTCAGAATTACCCACAAAAGCATGGGGACGCGGCACTGTTTTGCTCACCTTATGCAAAGTGGGATTAGCCATAAAACTCTGACGAACTTTAGCGGCACGGGCAAGCATAAAAGCAATGATGGAAAGCAAGCGAGCATCCTCATCAAGGTCTTGAGTGGCCGTAAAAAGCCTGTCCACACTCAAAGCGCCAATCACATGCCCATCAAGCTTAATGGGTACACATAAAAATGAAACCTGCTCCTTCTGTAAATTTCTGGACTGTGTGCGGTTTAAAAATAAAGGCTCATCAGAAATACGCGATACAAGCATGGGCTTTCCGGTGGCAATAACCCTACCCGTCACTCCTTCATCCGGCTTGTATTGACCACGAGCTTTTTCAATGGGATCAAGACCATAAGCTGTTTCAATGTGCATTTCATCGCCTTGCGGTGAGATAAGGGTGATGCTGCCTCGCATCATATTTATGTATCTAGCCATGAGCTTTAGCGCACCATCAAGCGTGTCCTTCATATGCGCCGAACTGTCAAGCAGCTGACTCAGTTCAAAAAGCATGCGTAATTCACGCGCATCGCCGATGGCCTTTAAAGCGACTTGTTCTGTGTTTAAATCTATACTCACAATGATTCCTTAATGCAATTATTCCCTTTAATCAGCTTTTTTTTGAAGAAATTCATAGCAACTTTTTTTGTACTAGATCACAAAAAAATAATTAATCAGCGTTTCCAAAAATAATTACAACGCAAACTCATAAAAATTAAGCTCCGGTTCTTTTTTTATCA
>CAYJJP010000305.1:0-3261 GCA_964370525.1 uncultured Desulfovibrionaceae bacterium
AGGGGGTCTGGGGGAAGAACCTTTTGTTCACAAAAGGTTTTCCCCCAGAAAAATCCTTCGCTTAGACGCCTTGCTTGGTGTCGGCCAGCTGAATTTGGCGTAAGCAAACACTTTGTGGCATGTCATAAGCAAATTTAATTGTTGTGGCTACATCTTCAGCTGTGATGGCTGTAGCGCCTACGGTATTTATCCACTCTTTATAGCCCTTTATAATTTCAGGATTGGTGGTGTGTCCTAAGAGTTCAGTGGCCACGGCGCCCGGGCAAATGGTGATAACACGAACATTATGCGGAGCCAGTTCTTCTCTGGCAACTTCGCTAAGGCCAACAACGCCGTATTTAGTTGCACAATAAGCCCCGTGATTACCAAAAGCTTTTACGCCGGCAATAGAAGAAATATTTATAATAGTTCCGCATTGTTGTGCTTTCATATTAGCCATAACAATTTGCATGCCGTTCATAACTCCAAGCACATTGGTGTCAAGCATTGTTTTCCATTCAGCTGCATCTTGTTCTTCCAAGCTTCCGAGCATCATAACGCCGGCGTTGTTGATAAGTAAGTCAGTTTTGCCATATTTTTCTTCTGCTTGGCGAACTGCACTTTCAAAATCGGCTTTGTTGGTAACGTCCACTTTTTTGCACATGGTATTTGGTAAATTCATGGCCTCCACAAGCTCAATTCTACGAGCGAGCAAGAGTAGGGGGTGGCCGGCAGCACTAAATTGTTCCGCCAATACTTTACCAAAACCGGAACTTGCACCGGTAATAACAATAAGTTTTTTCATTATTTTCTCCAATAATTGTGTTAAAGGGTGGTATATTAAAGGAAACGCTGATTAATTCCTCCGGAGGGGCAGGGCTCCGCCCCTCCATCCCGATTACTAGAGCAGGGGGATAATCCCCTTTGGAAACCCCATCGCGTTCTATTTTCAACAAGTTGAAAATAGAACGAAACAAACTATGTTTGCTTCTAACTCTCTGTAATAAAATATATTTAAAAGAATTTTTCGTAAGAAAAATTCGAGTTAAAGTTTTTTGGAAAGGGGGTCTGGGGGAAGAACCTTTTGTTCACAAAAGGTTTTCCCCCAGAAAAATAATTAATCAGCGTTTCCTAAAGATTTTTGTCAAAAAACATTTTGAGTTTTTGGATAGAATCTTTCATAAATGCAGGATTGTCATAAAGATCTGTATGAATAGCATCCTTAACTATGTATAGTTCTTTAGGTTCAGCGGCCTTAGCGTACGCTTCTTCGCTAAAATATACTGAGCTTGCTTTATCTCCCATAATGAACAAGAGGGGGCGCGGTGCAATGGTTTCTATATCAATGAGTGGATAAAAAGTGAGCAAGCTTGCGTTACTTACAAAGGTATAATCGGTTGTGGCGCGAGGGTGTGCACCACGAGCTGTCCTGTAATATTCATAAAATTCGTTGGGCCCCTTGGTTGGAATATTGGACATATAACGTGGTTTGTCAGCAACAAAATCCTTAGTTCTTTGTTCGGCTATGGCTTTGAGCAGCTCAGCACGTTTTTCGGGTGTAAGCTTGGCTGTGCGGGCAAAGCCTTGTTTTCTATTGCGTTCTCCCATATCAACCAAACTCACGGTAGCAATGGCTTTCATGCGAGGGTCAATTCGCGCTGCAGCAATGGCATAGCCGCCGGCACCGCAAATACCTAAAACGCCAATACGATTTTTATCCACCAACTTATGATTACTTAAAAAATCAACAGCGGCGATGAAGTCTTCAACGCGCACATCGGGCATTTCTGTATTTCGTGGCATTCCACCGCTTTCTCCGTAAAAAGCAGCATCAAAAGCCAAGGCTGCAAAACCAAGCTCAGCAAGTTTTTGCGCATGTAAACCTGCCGTTTGCTCTTTATTTCCGCCAAAGGGATGTCCGACAATGATGGCGGGCAGCTTTTTGGAAGTATCTATATTTTTAGGAAGATATAAATCTCCTACAATTTCAATGGATAATCTGTTCTTAAATTTTACTTTTTGAACGCTTGCCTTATCACTTGCGCTGGGTGGAACCGGCGCTGCATGTGCTAAAGGAAGTGCTGTGGCAATCAAAAGGGCTAAGCCTAAAAAAAGTAATACTTTTTTTCTTAACATAATCAAACTCCTACATTGTTAACATAAAGATTCATTTTCTTGAGTACAGTTTTGTTGTGCGCTGCCCCAATTTTTCAAATATCAACATAATTGATATTTTTACTGCAATAGTATATTTTACTACTAAAGTGCTCTCTATGTTATTTGCTAAAGCTAGTCAATACGGCACATAAATTTCTCTTAGTGAAAAGGAGGTTACCAATGGATAAAATAGTTGTGGTATCAGAAATAGAAGTTACGCTTAAAATGATAGGTGGCAAATGTAAACCACTTATTTTATATATGCTTGCAGAAGATGGTACAAAACGTTTTAAAGATCTTATGCGAGAAGTTAAAGGAATTTCACAAAAAACTTTGACCAATCAATTGCGAGAATTAGAAAGCGACGGTTTAATTTTTCGGCAAAGTTTTAATGAGGTTCCACCACGAGTGGAATATTCCATAACGGATAAAGGTTTGACGCTTATGCCCATTCTTGAACTTATGTGCAAGTGGGGAGAAAAAAATGCTGACGATAGGTTTGTTTTGACAAACCCTGCTTGTGTGGATTGCGATAAATAAATATGTGGTTATTACCTTTAATCCGCTTTTTTGCAGGGGAGAAGAAAAATAATTAATTAATCAGTGTATCCTTAACCATAAACAATTGGGGAAAAGTACCGATAGTATAATCAGGTTGTTTTTGGTAAGTGTTCATGTTTCGTTTGTAAACACTAAAATTGTAATATAAGGAAGCGCTGATTACTTCCTCCGGAGGGGATAATCCCCTTTGGAAACCCTATCGCGTTCAATTTTCAACAAGTTGAAAATTGAACGAAGCAAATTGCGTTTTTTACTAACGCTTTGTAATAAAAGACATTCAAAAGAATTTTTCGTAAGAAAAATTCGCATGAAAGTTTTTTGGAAAGGGGGTCTGGGGGAAGAACCTTTTGTTCACAAAAGGTTTTCCCCCAGAAAAAGAATTAATCAGCGTATCCATAAGCATCATTTATCGTTTGAGGTGAATTGATTTAGCACAACCTAGCATGTGGGTTGTATAAAAATTTTGTATATAGAGAAAGCATAATAAAGAGGTTTGTTGTATGAAGTTAAAATTACTAGGAAAAGTTTTGTTTTTTGCCCTATTGCCCATTGTGCTTGGTATTG
>CAYJJP010000306.1:0-3250 GCA_964370525.1 uncultured Desulfovibrionaceae bacterium
CCGGCTTCAATGGCGTCGATGCCAAAAGGCAGCATGTTTGCGGCGCAGAGAGCTCCGAGTAAGACGGTATTTCCGGCTTGAATGGAGCCTGCTTTTACTCCGAGGGAGCGGCAGGGTATAAAGACTGCATCCTTGGAGTGTTCTAGGATAGTCGTTTTAATATCCTCAATGGCGGGATAGACTTCATTGCCAAGGTTCACGCTCACCGGTGGGAGAGGGTCAAGGCTTGAAAAGATTTTACCGCCATGAGCGAGGTAGGGTAGGGCGCGTAATGTTTCCAGCGGTTCAAAGCCCATGAGTACGTCGGCTTCGCCGTGTCCAAGCTTTGGAGACAGCCAGCCGCCGAGCAATACTACGGACTCAACAACGCCGCCACGTTGAGCCATGCCATGCACTTCGCCGGCCATGACATCGAGTCCTTGGTCCAGTGCTACGCGTGCAAGTAAGGTTGTAGCGGTAAGTGTTCCTTGTCCGCCGACACCGGTCATATAAATACGAATACGTGATTGCATATTATACCTCATCCCTACGTTTTGCCTTAAATGCTTTTGGTGCCACACGCAGACAGACCATACAGCCTACGCATAGGGTTTCATCCACTCGAATTCCTTCGGCATCTCGCACAAAGGCCGGACAGGCGAAGTTTTCCACGCAGGCTTTGGCTACGTCGTTTTGTTCTGCAACATAAGCCACTTGCGTGGGTGCTCTTTTGAGCGTTCTACGAGCGTAAAGAACACAAGGTTCTTCGGCGATAAGAACTCTTACGCCGCTTTCTTCTTTAAGTTCTTCCATGGCCTTCATGGTTGCGCTAAGATTATAGGCTTTGGTTTTGCGTACATGCGGTACGCCCAAAGCTCGCACAATGGCTTCAATATCAAGGTGCATGGAAACGGAACCAAGCACTTCTTGATCCATGCCGGGATTGGGCTGGTGTCCGGTCATGGCCGTGGTGCCATTGTCCAAAATCACAAGGATAAGATTGTGCTTATTAAAGACTGCATTGCTCAAGCCCGATAGACCCGTGTGGAAAAATGTCGAGTCGCCGATGAAAGCGATGACCGGTTTTTCGGAAACAGCCGCAAAGCCGGAGCCGGCAGAGATGGAGGCTCCCATACAGACCAAGAAGTCTGCCATGCGCAATGGTGGCAGTAAGCCTAAGGTATAGCAGCCAATGTCGCTGGCATAAACAGCTTCATCCCCGTAAACTTGGCGCACGGCATAATATACTGCTCGATGTGAGCAGCCGGCACAAAGATTGGGTGGACGGTTTGGTAAGGGCAAATTGTGTGCTTTTGAGCTTGGCAAAGTGTCTTCTTTTTCGCCAAGCAGTTGCGCAAGCGCTTTGCTTACCATGGCAAAATCATATTCACCTTGGATGGTCAAAAGGTCGCTTTTTCCTTCAATATGTGTCGTTGCTTTTCCGCTTTGAGCTATGGCTCGAATATCATTTTCTAAAATGAGCGAACCTTCTTCAAGCACAAGCACTGTTTCATGGCTTTTAAGGAAATTCAATATGGCGTCGTCATTTAAGGGCCAAGTCATGCCAAGCTCTAAAATATCAACCATTTCTTTCCAATTTTCATGCGCCAGCAGAGCATCGTGCAAATAAATGCGTGCCATACCACTGGCTATAATACCTATTTTTGCCTTTTCACCCTTGGTGCGCACATAGTATTTTTCCACGAGAGTTTGAAAATGTGCCATATTTTTTTCAAGAATTTTATGGCGCATTCTTGCAACAGCAGGCACGGGCACAAAGCGTTGCGGACAGCGTTCAAAGGTCTTGATGGCAGCCGGAGCAGGTAAAGCGCTTAGGGTCACCGGGCCACGCTGATGGTTCAAGCGTGTAGTGGTGCGCAGTAATACGGGTTGTTCGTGCTCACGGGCAAAAAGCAGGGCATCGCGTGTCATGCTACATGCTTCGGCGGCTGTTGAAGGCTCAAAGCATGGCATGGAAGCTAAGCGAGCATAGTAGCGATTGTCTTGCTCATTTTGACTGGAGTGACAACCTGGGTCATCGGCAGAAAGTAGAACAAGTCCGCCGGGCAAGCCCGTATAGGTGGAGGTGAGTAGTGGGTCTGCGGCTACGTTTACGCCCACATGCTTCATGGTGACGAGCGTTAGTGCGCCGGCTAAAGCAGCGCCGGCACCTACTTCAAAGGCCACTTTTTCGTTAACGGAATATTCCATGCGATAACGTGTGCTTCCCCCAAGTTTGCCAAGACGACTGAACGTGTCTGGTACTTCTGATGAGGGGGTACCGGGATAGCAGGTGATAACATTCATTCCGGCTTCAAGCGCACCGCGGACAATGGCTTCATTTCCAAGTAATAAATGCGTAGCTCCGCCATCTTCCTGTAGAAGGGGATGACTCATATGAACTCCTTATTAAGATGATTAATTTTCGTTATTTGTATCTTCGGTTGCTTTCTCTTCGGCAACTTTCTCTTCGGTAGCTTTTTCTTCAGTCGGTTTCTCTTCAGCAACTTTCTGATTGCTTGTTTTGCCTTCACTTATTTGTTGTTCAAGTGCGCGAGCACGAAAACGCAAAATCTCTGCTTCTCCGCCTGTGCTTTCATTGGCCATAGCCTCAAAAGTAGCCTTGGCTTTGGCTAGGTCGCCACTTTGTAGGGCAGCTTCAGCCAGCGCTTGTTGAATGGCAAAGCTATGTCCTTGCGGTGCTTTTGCTACAAGGCTTTCGAGTACAGGTATAGCTTCTTGAAACTTTTTGGCTGCCATAAGTGCTTGACCTTGGTTAAGGCCTGCAAGTAAAGCTACGGCGCTATCTGGTTCTAAACTTGCAATATGTGCATAAAACTCAGCAGCTTTAGCATAGGCTTTTTCTTGTATGGCAACTTCTGCTTGTGCCAATATAATGGCGACATGCAAGCCTTGCGGAGCTTTTTTCAAAAATTCGTCCAAGGCAGCGATTTGTTCGTTACCTTTTTTCTCGGAAATAATGCTGTTCAATTCTGTTTGCGCATCGGCCATGTTTTTATCTTGGTACCAATTATACGCACCAAGGCCGGCTACAATGGCAACAAAAACGGCGAGAATAAACATGATCTTAAGTGCGTGTGTTGTAATAAATTGCAATAATGGCGCAGCTTCATTGGAAACTTCTGATTGCACATCATTGATCAGTGGGCCACTCATATTTTGAGCCACGTTTGGTGAATGCGGTTTGGGAAATTGTGGCGTAGATTTATTGGACATGGAAATACTCCTTCAACTAGATATAAGTGCATTC
>CAYJJP010000307.1:0-3242 GCA_964370525.1 uncultured Desulfovibrionaceae bacterium
GGTCGTGCGGGGTTCGAACCTGCGACTCTCTGCTTAAAAGGCAGATACTCTACCTGCTGAGTTAACGACCCGTTGTGTTAGAAAGTTATAGGCAAAATTCATGAGGCTGTCAACACTTCTTTTTAAAAAACATAATTTATTTTTATTTTAATAAATCAATGCATTAACTAGGGTGATTATTTTTTATGGTTTTAATCGGCTGATTTTTAAGGAGAGTTTTTAAAAAAAAATTTTAAAGATTATTAGGAATTGCTTGCATTAAGAGAAAATTTTTTGTATAAGGCTTTATTGGTTAGCTACGCTACTATTTAAAAACCCTAAACGAGGAGAACAATTATGAAGTCATTAAAAGGAACTCAAACAGAAAAAAATCTTTTAACAGCATTTTCCGGTGAGTCACAAGCCCGTAATCGTTACGATTTTTTCTCATCAAAAGCTAAAACTGACGGCTTTCGTCTAGTACAAGAAGTTTTTGCCGAAACCGCATTGCAAGAAAAAGAACATGCCAAGCGTTTGTTCAAGTTTTTAGAGGGCGGTGAAATAGAAATTGTTGGCGCATTCCCGGCCGGTATTATTGATACCACCGAAAACAATCTCATTGGCTCTGCTGCCGGTGAAAAGCATGAGTATGAGCATATGTATCCTGAAATGGCTGCTATTGCTGAAAAAGAAGGTTTCGGTGAAATCGCTTGTGTTATGCGTAATATTGCCATTGCTGAGCAATTTCACGAAAAACGCTTTTTAAGCCTTGCCAAAGAAATCCGTGAAGCCAGCATGTTCAGCCAGCCTGCACCTGTGACTTGGCGCTGTCTTAACTGCGGTTGGACACATGGCAATGCAACCGCAGCACCAAAGCTTTGCCCAGCATGTGCTCATCCCACAGCACATTTTGAGGTTTTGTATCACACATACGAAGGCTAAAATAATACAATAAAGCCTAACTATTAGTGAGTATAATTTTGCCCCCATACATCTTTTCCCAGTAGCAAATACGTTTTGGTAAAGGATGTATGGGGGCATGAAAAAATGCTAATAAAAATTATTATTCCTGATATATTAAATGTATACGGGAGTTTCGCTATTGCAGTGCCTTCTTAAAGCCTTCCAAGCTCTTGGTAATAACCGACTCATCCACGCAAAATGCCAAACGAAAATATCCGGGGCCTCCAAAGCCTGTTCCGGGCACGGCGAGAATTTTTTGTTCTAAAAGTTTTTGTACAAAGGCAACGTCATCCCCTCCGGGGGCTTTTGGGAAAAAGTAAAATGCGCCTTGCGGTAATTGGAATTCATAACCGGCAGTGCTGAGCACTTTAGCCATGGCATCGCGGCGTGCTTTATAAATGTCTACATTCACTTGCGAACCAAGTGCAGCAGCCATTATATGTTGCCCCACCACCGGCGGATTGACATAGCCTAAAATACGGTTGCATAGGGTGAGTGCGCCCATAAGCTCAGTCCCTTCGTTTGAGTCTTGAGAGAGTAGGGGAGAGATAGTCACATAGCCAAGTCTTTCACCGGGTAACGAAAGATTTTTGGAAAACGAAGAAACTACCACCGAATATTTATACAGTGGCAATACTGAAGGAACTTCCACTGAGTCAAAAGCCAAAAAACGATAGGGTTCATCGGCGAGCAACCAGATGGGTTTACCATATTTTTGTGATGCTTTTGAAAGCACGTCAACCACGCCCTGCACCTGTTCTCTGCTATAAACTGTCCCCGTGGGATTATTGGGGGAGTTCATAATGAGCACGCGTGTTTTGTCGGAAATGGCAGCTTCTAAGGCGTCTAAATTCGGTATAAAGGTGTCTTTTTCTGTGGGCACAGGCTTAAATGTTCCGCCATGATTTTCGGAATAAAAGCCATACTCTACAAAATATGGTGCAAAAGCCAGAACTTGCTCGCCTACATCAAGGACAGAACGCAAAAAAGCATTCAATGCGCCGGCTGCCCCGCAAGAAAGCAAAACTTCGTCCGCCTTCACTTCAACGCCTTGTTCTTTACTTACTTCTTGTGCTAACATTTGCCTTGCCCAAGGGTAACCTGCGTTTTGCATATAGCCAAAAATAAAGGGTTCATTCACTTTATCCAAAACTGCTTGCAAGCCCTTGGCGACCGTAGCTGGCGGCGGTAAATCGGGATTTCCCAAACTGAAATCATACACATTTTCGGCGCCAAATTCAGCTTTGAGTTGCGCGCCTGCTTCAAACATTTTTCGTATCCATGAAGCATTTTTTACATAACCAGTTACTCTACTTGATAAAATAGACATCTAAGCTCCTTTTTCTTGTGCTCTTGGCGTATTGCCATTTTGTAAACTCTAGTTTATAAACGCAATATATTTCAAACAGGAGAATATTATGCGCTTTTTGCCCTATGCCATTTTTTCCATACTTTTGCTCACAGCTTGTGGCAAAGGATATACACCCCCGGCTCCGGATTTATCAAGGGAACTGGAGGTTTCTGTGGATCTAAACGATACGCATCGTTGCTCACGAATCTCACCGGAAATCGAAATCGACTCTCCACCTGCAGGCACCGTAAGCTTTGAAGTAACCTTAGAGGATACGACAAAATCCGGCCCAATGCACGGTGGCGGTAGCTACGAATATGACGGCGATCGCATCGCTGTTATACCCGAAGGCGCACTCACACGCTACTACACAGGACCATGCCCTCCGGCTGCTGACAATGGGCGAATCTATCAATACGTTGTAAAGGCACTTGACGTCAACAAGCGAGTGATAGGAGTTGGCAGTTACGCCTTTGAGCAAGAGTAGGTTGCGTGATTCTGACTGCGTTGATAGTAATCTGCTATTATTTTTTTACTTTTGTGGCTATTGCCTTTAATCAGTTTTTCTGCAGGGGAGGGGAAGCTTTTGGCCAAAAACTCAACGTTGTTGCAAAAGTTCCCCTTCCTCCCTCAATAAAATAACGTGGCTTTTGCCTTAACTCAGCAAAAATAAGAGCTCTGCACAATTATTTTCAAATATTACTTTACTGTTATAAGTAAAAATTTCTTCGGAGTATAAAATGTTATGCGCAGAGCAAAAGGCATAAAATCAATCACTTAACGGCGAAGCAAAGCTCCGCCTATTCTTGATTTTTGGTCGCATTGACTACCGTCAACGCTCCAAAGACCTTGCGCAATGAATTGCGCAGAGGTCTTAAAATAGAAATAAACTTATGTGGTTATTGCCTTAACTCAGCAAAAACAAAATGTATTTATTTTTCCATGTATT
>CAYJJP010000308.1:0-1247 GCA_964370525.1 uncultured Desulfovibrionaceae bacterium
ACAAGAGGACGAAGCGTAAATGACGCATACGCCCATTCGTATGTGCGTAATATGTCGGCGTCGATACGCTAAGGTGGATTTAATGCGCCACGTTATCACCACCGACAATACATGGTTTTATGATGCGCAATATAAGGCCACGGGCAGAGGTTATTATGTGTGTTTAGACGAAGCTTGCAAAGAAAAATTTTTTCACCATAAAGTGGGAATGAAAAGGCGCAAAAGGGGTTAGCAGTGACAAAAGATAAAATGACAGTAAAAGAGTTGGCTGGTGAGCTACGGATTTTACCAAAAGAATTGCAACAAACGTTGCAAGATTTGAACATTGAAGCAAAAAACGCTTCGAGTCCTCTTACTATGGATAAAGTTGAACAAGTTCGCAGTCACTATAACCAGCAAAAGAAGAGTAATGTTATTGTGCGCCGCCGCAAACCGGCTCAAGATGAGGCGCAAGCTACCGCTGACAAAGCTAAAAAATCTTCGACAGCAAAGGGAGCCAACGCTAAGGATGATACTTCGCAAGAAAAATCCGCCGCAATACCAGACAACAAAGATGGGCAAGCTACTCAGGAAAGCACTTTGTCTCAAACGGAGAAAAGCCCCACTGAACAAGTTGCTACAACTGAAAAAGAACGTTCTGCCACAATAGTCAAACCGGCACCTGTAGAATCTCGCATCATAAGTCGCCCCGATACTGCGGCGGTGAATGCTACACCCAAAGACACAGAACAACTTGAAAGTAAGGCTGTGTCCGAAGAAAATTCTCAGCCCAAGAAAGACACTGCAATAAACGATTCTACAATGCCTACAGCTAAAGCTGAAACAGCTTCTGAAACGCCCAAGTCTCCCAAAGCTGAAAATGCTCAACAAGACACAGCACAAACAAATGAAGCAAAAAAAGCTGAGAATGTGGAAAACGCAACTACAGCAGATGCAGCGCCAAACAAAGGAAAGAGCTCACGCTCTGCTGCGCCGGATGCTTCTGCCATGCCGGAAGGTTCTTCAGCACCAACATTGCCACGACGTTCTCCCAATGCCGGCGAGGGGACTGAAGCAGAAGCTTCTTCTGAAGCCAATGGCGAAGTGAAGAAAAAAAGAGAGCGCAATCGCAAAAAACGTCCTGAACCTGAACAGGTGCATACACCCGTGCGCATTATTTCGCGCCCTGCTCCGGAAGCTGTCGGTGAACGTAAAGCTGACCCTGCTGCTGCACGCAGTGGACAACGTCCTCCACGCCCGCATGGCGA
>CAYJJP010000308.1:1347-3230 GCA_964370525.1 uncultured Desulfovibrionaceae bacterium
GGCGACAGACCCGGAATGCGCCCACGCAATGACAGAGATCAACGCCCCGGAGGCGGACACGACGATAAAGACGCCCAAAACCGTCCGGCAAGACCGGCGCGTCCAGGCGGCTCAGGCGGCCCACGTCCCGGTGCTCCGCGTACGCCCGGCGGTGACATGAATTTTGGTGCGGGATTGTTAGGCGAACAAAGCAAGAAAAAGCGTAATAAAGGTCGCCGCACTGTTGAATTCCAAGCAGGTGAAGGAGATTTTGGTCGCTTCGGTCAAGATGATGAAAATGCCAAGCGCATGGGCACACGCCATAAATCACGCCGTAAAGGCAAGGATATGCGCCCAGCATCTTCCACTACTCAGCCTCTCAAAGCAGCAAAGCGCAAGATTCGCGTTACCGAGGCCATTCGCGTTGCCGACATGGCACATCAGATGGGCCTAAAATCCAACGAAATCATTAAAGTGCTCTTTTCGCTTGGGATTATGGCAACCATTAACCAATCCTTAGATTTTGATACAGCTGCTCTTGTAGCCGCAGAATTTGAATATGAAGTGGAAAAGGCAGGCTTTTCAGAAGATGATTACCTCATCCCCACTGAAAACGATGCGCCTGAAAGCTTGAAGTTACGTCCACCGGTAGTGACCATTATGGGGCACGTTGACCACGGAAAAACGTCGCTTCTAGACGCCATTAGAGAATCCAATGTTACCAGCGGTGAAGCCGGCGGCATTACCCAGCACATTGGAGCTTATCATGTAAAGACCAAACGTGGCGAAATTGTTTTCCTTGACACCCCCGGACACGAATTCTTTTCGGAAATGCGTGCTCGAGGTGCTCAAGTAACTGACATTGTTATTCTTGTTGTTGCCGCAGACGATGGAGTCATGGAACAAACCCGTGAAGCTATCAACCACTCAAAAGCTGCCGGCGTACCCATTATGGTTGCCGTGAATAAGATGGACAAAGAAGGTGCCGACCCAGACAGAGTATTGCGCGAACTTGCCGAACTTGGCTTGCAAGCCGAAGAATGGGGCGGAGAAACTGTTACTGCCAAGGTTTCTGCTAAAAAACTTCAAGGTCTGGATGAATTACTCGAACTTGTCGCCTTGCAAGCAGAAATTTTAGAACTAAAAGCCAATCCAGAAAAACCGGCTCGCGGTCATATTGTAGAAGCAAAGCTCGACAAAGGTCGCGGCCCCGTGGCTACAGTACTGATCCAAGAAGGTACATTACGCCAAGGCGATACTTTCGTTTGCGGCATGTTCTCAGGTCGTGTACGTGCTCTTTTCAACGATCAAGGCAAGAAAGTTAAAGAAGCCGGCCCTTCCATGCCTGTGGAAGTACAAGGATTTGATGGCGTTGTCAAAAACGGTGAAGAGTTTGTGTGCGTAAGCGACGAAAAACTTGCACGACGCATTGCCGAATCACGCGCCATGAAACAACGTGAACGCACTCTTGCCAAAGAATCCAAGGTAACGCTGGAAACCTTCCTCTCACGTCGCTCATCCGATCAAGAAACGCTTACCTTAAATCTTGTGCTTAAAGCTGACGTTCAAGGCTCGCTAGAAGCCATTACCGAAGGACTTAACAAACTTAGCACAGAAAAAGTGCGTATCAATGTGGTGCACGGCGGTGCCGGTGCCATCTCCGAATCAGACATATTGCTCGCTTCTGCTTCCCAAGCCATTATCATTGGCTTTAATATTCGCCCAACGGCTAAAATTAAAGAAGTTGCCGAACACGAAAATGTCGATATTCGCTACTATGACATTGTATACAAACTTTCTGATGATATCAAAAACGCCATGCAAGGTATGCTGGCTCCCGTACAACGTGAGCAATACCTCGGTCAAGCCGAAGTACGCAAAGCCATTAGCGTTCCTAAAATTGG
>CAYJJP010000309.1:0-3229 GCA_964370525.1 uncultured Desulfovibrionaceae bacterium
TTTTGTTCACAAAAGGTTTTCCCCCATAAAAATAATTAATCAGTGTATCCCTAAAAAGCCGCAACGAAATATTGACAGTTGCGACGCTTGGGAACATACTCGCAAACTATGTTGAACGTCAAATACTATACGCAGCTTGGCCTGCAAAAAATTTACACTAAGGTGATGGAGGGCGAACGCCTATCCTATGATGATGGATTGAGCCTTTTTGCTTGCAAGGATATCACCGTAATAGGGGCGCTTGCGCATTATGTGCGAGCAAAATTGCATGGAAATTCTACATATTATGTGGTGAATCGTCATATAAATTATACCAATGTCTGTGTGAATGAATGTTCGTTTTGTGCATTTTGTCGGCAAACTGACAGCCAAGAGGGTGCTTTTGTTCTCAGCAAAGACATGATTTTAGACAAAGTGGCTTCAGCGCAAAATATTCAAGGTTTACAGCTTGATGAATTGCATATTGTGGGCGGATGTCATCCCACCTTACCCTTGGCATGGTTTGAGGATGTCTTGCGTTCAGTGTGTCGTATTGCACCGGGTTTAATGATTAAAGCCTTTACTGCTGTGGAAATCGATCACTTTGCCAAACTTGAAAACATCAGCACGCTGGAAGTTTTGCAACGCTTAAAAAAAGCCGGCCTGACCATGATGCCGGGCGGCGGCGCTGAAATATTTGCGCCGGAAGTGCGAGAGTCTATTTGTCCTGTGAAATCAGATGCTAATAATTGGTTGCGCATTTGCGGAGAGGCGCATAGCCTTGGTATTCGTACCAATTGCACCATGCTTTTTGGACATGTGGAAGAACCTTGCCATCAAGTGGATCATTTGTGTCGCCTTCGTGAACAGCAAGACATAAGCGGTGGATTTACCTGTTTTATTCCCTTACCTTTCCAAACAAAAAACAGTAAGCTACGCTTGCCCAAGGAAAAAATCGGCCAGCACAAAGCGCTCGCCCAATTGCGTACCATAGCCATTGCACGGCTTATGCTCGATAATATAGCACATATTAAAGCGTATTGGGTAATGCTTGGGGCTAAATTGGCTCAAAGCGCGCTTTGGTACGGTGCCAACGATCTTGACGGTACCATTGTGGAAGAGCATATCGGGCATATGGCCGGCGCAACTTCTGAGCAAGGCATGACCATTGCCGCCCTTGAACACATGATACGAGAATCGGGCTTTAATCCGCTAAGGCGCAATGCCGCCTTTGAGCTTGTGAATAAGATTGATGAGTCTGAGATAAAGGATGTGTAATATGGAAAATGTATGTGGACACAGTCCTTTTAATGAAAGCAGTGCTGTGCAGGCAATTTGCGAAAAGTCCTTGGATGGGCAAAGATTAACGCCAAAGGATGCGGAAATACTTTATAATGATGCAAGCTTGCATACCCTTGCGGCTCTTGCCCATGCCATGCGAATGCGCTTGCACCCTGAGCACATAGTCACCTATGTTGGCGACAGAAATATCAATTATTCCAATGTATGCGTTTGCGCCTGTCGCTTTTGTGCTTTTTATCGCCCTCCGCAATCAGCTGACGCATATGTGATCACACGCGAGCAACTGGCACAAAAAATCGAAGAAACTCTTGCGCTTGGGGGAACACAAATCCTTATGCAAGGCGGACACCATCCGGATTTACCTTTTTCATGGTATGAAGAGTTGCTCAGCTATATTCGTAACAGCTGGCCAAGTTTACATATTCACGCCTTTTCTCCTCCGGAAATAGCTTATTGGTCACAATTGTACGGATTGTCCACTCAAGAAATCTTAGCTCGTCTAAAAGCCAGCGGCTTGCATTCACTGCCGGGCGGCGGCGCTGAAATTTTGCATAATGAAGTGCGCAAACAAGTTTCACCCAATAAATGCTCGGCCGATGTGTGGCTGGCAGTTATGGAAGAAGCTCATGCCTTAGGCTTGCGCACCACAGCCACCATGATGTTTGGACATGAAGAAAAACCCGCGCATCGCTTGGAGCATCTGTTTGCCGTACGTGCTACACAGGATAAAACTCAAGGATTTACAGCCTTTATTCCGTGGACATTCCAACCGGCGCATACCCAAATCCGCTGTCACAGCTTGCCAGCGCCAAGCTACTTACGTATGCTGGCACTCTCACGTCTAGTGCTGGATAATATTAAAAACATTCAATCTTCTTGGGTGACTATGGGGCCACACATTGGTCAGCTGGCGCTTTTTTACGGTGCCAATGACTTTGGCTCGCTCATGCTCGAAGAAAATGTGGTTGCCGCAGCCGGCACAAGTTATAGTCTGAGCCGAGAAGATATTCATCAAATCATTGAAGAAGCAGGCTTTACGCCCAAACAACGCACCATGGATTATCACATTATCGAACGAGAAAGAAATTATGCCACATAAAACTCAGCCGCCTTTACGCATGGGACGCATTGGCTATCTCAACGTTTTGCCCATCTATCATCCCCTCGAATCAGGGCTCATCCAGCACGAGTTTGAACTGGTTGCAGCGCCGCCCGCTGTGCTCAATGATATGCTCGCCCGAGAAGAATTGCACATATCGTCCGTTTCATGTTTCGAATATGCTAGAAATCCAGAACAATACCTGCTCATAGAAGACCTCTCCATCGGGTCACGAGGGCCGGTCATGTCCGTACTCTTGCTTTCAGCATGCCCCATTGAGCAATTGCAAAACGAAGAAATCTTGATCACCGGCGAAACCGCTACCTCAGTAGCCTTACTCAAATTACTTCTAGAGCAAAAATATGCGCTCAACTGTAATTTTAGAGTAGGAAATGTAAGTCAAGCCCTTGTCTGCGGCAAAGCCCCCAAGGCTTTTTTGGCCATCGGTGATGAAGCCTTGCGCTTACGACAACATAAGGATTATATCTATAGGCATGACCTAGCAGAAGAATGGCGTAAATGGACAGGGCTGCCCTTCATTTTCGGGCTGTGGGCAGTCAGTCGCAAAGCCGCACAAGCCAAGCTTTTTCACTGCGACCCTACGCAATTGTTCCACGCCGCCAGAAAATGGAGCTTTGAAAACATGGACATAATTTTAGACCTAACCACATACGGCTGCCCCTTATCTCGTGAAGAGCTCTATACCTACTATCACGAAGGCTTACTCTACACACTTCGAAATGAAGAAATACAAGGCTTAAAGCTCTTTTATGCAAAACTCGCCGAAGCCGGCATGATAAAAAAAGAACCGGAGCTTAATTTTTATGAGTTTGCGTTGTAATTATTTTT
>CAYJJP010000310.1:0-3221 GCA_964370525.1 uncultured Desulfovibrionaceae bacterium
GGACACGCCATATGCGCAGCAAACTATTTAAAGCAAGATAGAATGGAATTTATAAATAAACTGGCATCGCTTAGCCCCAAGATGTATCACTTGACGGATGTGAATGATATTGATTCGAGTTATGATAGCCATATAAATATAGGAAAAGGAAAACTGGACTTTTTGCAAATTTTAGATACAATTCATATGGACTCAAAGCTCACGCTTGAAACGAATAAAAATTTTCCTACTAGTTTGCGCGATTTTTGTGAAGATTCACAAAACTTTAGAGATTTTGAAAAAATGATGTGTCGCTAAGATTTTCATGCACATTTTTACACCCAATTATTTATGGAATTAATACAATATATATTATCATTTAAAAAGTATGAGCCTGTCATTGAACAAGAGGGAGCGATAAATACACACTTAAGAACATGTTTACCATGGACAAAAGAAAAGCATGGACTTTGTTTAGCGCTAAACCGTGCATATTTAGAACAAGCTTTAGCCAATTCTAATATAGAAGCAGTTATAATTTCAAAGGAATTAAAAAAATATATTAATTCAAAAAATATTCTCGTAATAACTGCTGCAGAGCCTGAACTGCTTTTTTGTGATTTACATATTAATGCCCTTCATGCTTTTAAAAACAAAAAGATGAACATCCAAAGTAATATCGCACCATCTGCATCTATACACCCTACTGCAATCATTGAAGAAAACATTACAATTGGAGAGCGAGTTTGCATTGGGCCGTATAGTATAATTCATACAAATAGCATAATCGAAGATGATGTTTGGATTGGGCCGCATGTTGTTATTGGTGCTGAAGGGCTATATTCTCGTAACTTTTATGGCGAAAAAAAACATTTACCGCAATGGGGTGGAGTAAAAATAGAGAAAAAATGTCGTATTGCAGCACAGTGCATTATAGCTAAATCAACGTATGCCTATGAGTATACACATCTTGAAGACAATGTACACTTGAGCTTCAACGTTACTGTGGGACATGATTGTACTATAGGAGCCGGTTCATCCATT
This sequence comes from uncultured Desulfovibrionaceae bacterium, assembly GCA_964370525.1. GTDB lineage: Bacteria > Desulfobacterota > Desulfovibrionia > Desulfovibrionales > Desulfovibrionaceae > CAYJAD01. Next base: position 1,024 of record CAYJJP010000310.1, read on the forward strand.
TCCTCCCATGCAACCATAGGAGGTAGAACTATTATTGGCAAAAACTGCTGGCTTGGCATAGGCGCTGTTATAAGCAATACGGTAACCATTGGAGATGAAGCTTCAGTAAAATTAGGAGCTATTGTCATTGATTGTGTAAACCCCAAAGCACACGTATCAGGAAACTTTGCCATTTCGCACTTTCAAAATCTGAAAAATAAGGCAGCAAAGGCATGAACATATCCCCTTTTCTTTTTCGTGGTACTAGGAACTATGTTCTCGGAGCAGACGTGTTGTATACAGTTTTAGACTCATTGCACAGACGCAATACTGCTAAAAACATCGATTATACAGTAAAACAGGCATGTACTACGCAAAGTATAAAATTAATTCCCGCGCAAGAGGCAAGCACAACTGAGCAGCTTAAAGCTGTGGGTGTTTTTATCGATAATGTAAGTAATGTCCTTATTTTACCTCATGGAAAAAAAATAGAAGAACGTACTGTATGTATTGATGCAGAAATAGCACAGCATTTTACATACAGTACAGAAGATAGCTTACATCCCGAGGTATATTTTAATAGTTCGTTTGAAAATACCCCCCTTATACACACTTTAGTTGTAGCATTTAAATATTTGCTTAATAAAAAATTCGTTTCAGATCAACGTAGCTATAGCTTTGCTCGGCTCAAACTTGATAATTTGGATATAGAACAATTTAGCATTAGATACATTCGTTTTTTTGCCAACAGATTTTTTGAAGGCCATATTTTTTCGCAAGAAAAACAGATTGGTGCAATTTACTTTGGGGGACAAAACACATGATGAAATCCCCACCTATAGGCATTGACAGCATTGGTTTTTCTTTAGGCAATACGGAGCTTGATAATCTTTCTCGCGCACCGCTTTTTTCAAAAGATGTACAATTTGTAAAAGACAAGCTAGGCTTTCATTCATTGCGCCGTGTGGATGACAAGCAAAATTCTTTGAGTTTATGTGAAGACGCTGTAGAAAATTTATTAAAGCAAAAAAAAATTGATATAAATACCTGTGACTGCCTTATGGTTGTTACACAAAATCCTGATAATAAAAGGACTTTACCTCATGTTTCCGCCATACTTCATGAGCGTTTACAATTACCTACACATACTGCATGTTTTGATATAAGCCTTGGTTGCTCTGGATATATATACGCTTTAAGTATTTTATCCGCCTTCATGCAAGCCCATGGTTTTAAATCAGGACTTATTTTTACAGCAGACTCATATTCTCATGCTCTAGCCCATGACGACGCGCATACTCAACTTCTTTTTGGCGATGCAGCCACTTGTACGTTGCTTTCGGACACCCCCCAATATGTTATTGGAAAAAGTTGCTTTGCAACACAAGGCAAAGGACATAAATCTTTATATATGAATGACGATGGCATAATAAACATGAAAGGTCGTGATATTTTTAACTTTTGTATGACAGCTGTCCCCACGCAGATCCAAGAATGCATGACAAAAAACGCATACAGTGAACATAACATTGACGCACTTATCTTGCATCAAGCCTCACGCTATATAGTTGAGAATGTTGCTATGCGCGCAGGGTTTTCTTTAGAAAAAACTCCTTTTCTTTTAGGTTCTATTGGCAACTGTGTATCTTCCACCATTCCTATAATGCTTGCAAAGTTGTGGTCTCATAACCTTTCAACCTTGCTTCTTTCTGGTTTTGGAGTAGGCTTGTCTTGGGCAACTACAATATTATACAAACACGGAGAATAAAATGAATTTAGATGATTTTTCACAAGCATGCAAAGTGGCAATATCTAAAAGTAAGCGCTTAAAAATCGAACAGGTTACCATTGCTAACAATGAAAGTTTTGCTACTTTTGGGCTAGACTCTCTTGATACTATGAATTTTTTGCTGGAATTAGAACAGAGTTTAAATATTTCATTGGGTGAATTTGATTTGGCTGAATATAATACTATTGAAAAACTTTATACTTTAATAAATTAGCAATGAAAAAAACGTATCTAATTGCTGAGATTTCCGCAAATCACCTTGGTTCACTGGCTTTGACGCTACAAACCATAGAAGCAGCTGCACAGGCCGGTGCGAATGCTATAAAAATTCAAACCTATACCCCTGACACCCTAACCATTGATTGTGATACCGACTTATTTAGAAGTAAAAACCCCTTACGCAACGGGCGCACTCTTTATTCAATTTACG
>CAYJJP010000311.1:0-3211 GCA_964370525.1 uncultured Desulfovibrionaceae bacterium
CAGAAATCTTTAATGCAGACCCACCGCACACTGCCGGCGGTTGCGTTGCTCAAGCTTGGAGTGTGGCAGAGCTCATACGCCTATTAAAGATGTTGCGCATGGCGGCTCCTGACGTATATAACCAATGGCACGAAAGCCTATCAGTCCGTTAAAAAAGGCCATTTACTGCGTCAGCGATACAAAGCCAAACTGTTTATGTATGTCTAATACACTGCACAGCTTGACTTTCTTCGCTTCCTTGCAACTCAGTTTTTTTGAACGAACTGTTGAGATTTAATTTTTCAACAGGCTATTATGGCGGAATAAAAATTTATTTAACTTTTTTTGCATTCAAATAAATGCGTTAACCATTTTACGGGCTTCAAGATATTAGAGAGAGATTATGCGAGTTTTTATGTTGGGGTGGGAATTTCCACCCTATATGAGCGGAGGACTTGGAACAGCATGTTATGGCATAACACGCGCCCTAGCTGAAAAAGAAGTAGAAGTGCTGTTTGTCCTACCGCGCATGGGAGAAAAGCAATCCGAGTCTACACACCACAAAGTGACTTTAAAGGAAGCTTCAGGCACTAAGATTCAGTGGAATACCTCATATGATGAGCATTCCTCTTACACCAATCTGCTAAAACAAACACACGAATTTGTAACAGAGCAATATGCAGAACGGCCTGTGCCAACGGATTCAAAGGTTGTAAAGGAAGTTTGGGAAAAATATTTGCGTGTGCACCCTGTGAAATCCACACTGCACGCCTATGCCACACAGCAAAGCTATAACCAAATTCAAGAAAGTTATGGCAAGGCATCATATATGTATGATCCCGGTGGTGATCCCTTGGCATTTATGCAATACATGGAAGGTATGCTGACAGAGCAAACGCATACTGAACTGAAAGAAATTGTGAACAAAACAACGACTCATAGCAATCAAGGTGAAACAACGCTTTCATTGCATGGGGGCTATGGTAAAGGGCTCATGGATGAGGTTTTCCGCTACAGCCAAAGTATGCTCGCTTTTCAAAATGAAGAGTTTGATGTCATCCATGCACATGAATGGATGACCTGCCCAGCGGCCATTGTGCTTAAACACTTAACAAAAAAACCTCTTGTGTTGCATGTACATGCTCTTGAAAGCGATCGTAGCGGTACGCATATGAACCATGAAGTAGCAACCATTGAAAGAGCCGGCGTTGAAGCTGCAGATATTATTGTGGCGGTCAGTCACTATACTAAGGCACGAATTATTGACCTTTACGGAGTAAGCGCTGACAAAATAACAGTGGTGCATAATGCGGTAACTCAAGAAGAATCTCGCTCAAACTTGAATATTCCAACCCATGATGAAAAAACAAAATATGTCTTGTTTATGGGGCGTATTACTTTCCAAAAAGGGCCGGAATATTTTGTGGAAGCAGCAAAGCTTGTGCTATCACGCATGCCCAATGTACGCTTTATCATGGCAGGAAGCGGCGATATGCTATCACGCATGATACATATGGTGGCTCAAATGCGTATGGGTAACCGTTTTCACTTTACCGGATTTTTACGCGGTGAAGATGTGGATCGCATGTATGCCATGAGCGATTTATATGTAATGCCGAGCGTTTCTGAGCCATTTGGCATAGCTCCGCTTGAAGCCATGTCTTATGATACGCCGGTGCTCATATCACGCCAATCTGGCGTAGCGGAAGTTGTGCAAAACGCATTGAAAGTGGACTTTTGGGATGTACGCGATATGGCAAATAAAATTTGCGCTGTGCTCAAATATCCAAAACTTGCCAACGAAATGATCACTCAATGCCGTGAAGAATTGCAACATATTCGCTGGGAAAATGCGGCCGGAAAACTTATTAATGTGTATGAGCATTGTCTCAAGAAAGCTTAAATATTATTTGGGAATTTTTTTATGTCAGCAATCTGTTTTTATTTTCAGGTACATCAGCCTTATCGTTTACGTCACTATACTGTTTTTGATTTGGGTCAAAATCATTTTTATGAGGATGACAAAGCAAATAAAGAAATATTACTCAAAGTTGCACATAAGTGTTACTTGCCAACCAATAAATTGCTTTTAGACTTAATTAAAAAGCATAAGGGAAAATTCAAAATTGCATTTTCATTGTCTGGTGTGGTTATGGAGCAATTTGAACAATGGGCGCCGGAAGTCCTGCAATCATTTAAAGATTTGGTGGCAACAGGGCATGTGGAACTGCTGTCGGAAACGTATGCTCACTCACTCTCTGTGCTCTACTCAGAAGAAGAGTTTAAAGCACAAGTTAAAATGCATTCGGATTTGCTGGAACGTCATTTCAATGTAAAACCCACAGTTTTCCGTAATACTGAGCTTATTTACAGCAATCAGATTGCAAAAACTGTTGAGGACATGGGATATAAGGCTATTTTGGCGGAAGGTGCCGACCACGTCCTTGGCTGGCGTAGTCCAAACGTTGTCTATCAGCCAACAAGTTGTCTTTCACTCAAATTGCTCTTAAAAAACTATAGCCTTTCTGACGACATAGCTTTCCGCTTTTCTAATCAAGGCTGGCCGGAGTTTCCGCTGACCGCCGATAAATTTGCAAACTGGATACATACTGCCGGTCTGCAAGGCGAAATAATCAACCTGTTTATGGACTATGAAACTTTTGGCGAACATCAGTGGGCAGAAACGGGTATTTTTGAATTTATGAAGGCATTGCCGGCAAAGATTTTGGCCAATTCAAACTTTAAGTTTATTACGCCGTCTGAGGCTGTGGAAAGCATTTCTCCCATGGCGAGATTGGACATTCAAGAACCTATTTCTTGGGCAGATGCAGAACGTGACCTCACCGCATGGCTTGGCAATCAAATGCAATACGATGCCATTGAAGCCTTGTATCGCTTGCAAGAAACTGTATTAAAAATAAATGACCCTGCAATAACCAAGACTTGGCGCAGATTGCAAACTTCTGACCATTTTTATTATATGTGTACAAAATGGTTTTCCGATGGCGATGTGCACAAGTATTTTAACCCTTATGGCTCCCCATATGATGCCTATATCAACTATATGAACGTATTGGCAGACTTTGAGGAAACAATTTTAAATAGATAACATACTAATATTTTGAAATTTACCTCCTTGCGATAAATGCTTGCGAACTGATTGCGACATTGCGGTATTGCAAGGAGGTACAATATACATAGGCGCTGAAAAGCTTATTAGCAAAACATTCTA
>CAYJJP010000312.1:0-3185 GCA_964370525.1 uncultured Desulfovibrionaceae bacterium
ATTTGCACGCAAATGGCGCAGGGTGACTATGAACAAGCCAAGGCCGTTTTTGATTTATTACCCAGTGATGATGCCAGCGATCCTGTCAATGTCTTAGTGGAAGCGTTTTCCATGATGCTTTTACGCATTGAGGCGCGTGAGTTTGAACTGTCACGTTTGTTGCTGGAGCTTGAAGATGCTCGCAACGAGCTTATAAATCATCAGCACAAACTTATTTCCGAAAATACTCAATTACGTGGAGAGCTTAAGCGCAAGTCATCCAAGGAAAAATCTTTTATGCGCCTTTCACAATCCCCATCCATGCTACCCGTATTACAGCAAGTGGAGCGGGCGGCGGCGGTGGACTGCACGCTTTTATTTACCGGTGAAACAGGCACAGGCAAGAGTCTTTTTGCTAGGCACATTCATCAACTCAGTACGCGCGCGCACAAGCCCTTTGTCATAATAAACTGTGCTGCAATTCCGGCTACTTTACTAGAAAGCGAACTTTTTGGCATTGAAGTTGGCGTGGCATCGGGCGTCAAGGAGCGCATGGGGCGATTTGAGCAAGCGCATGGCGGAACAATTTTTTTGGACGAAATAGGCGATATGCCACTGGAAAGCCAAGCAAAACTTTTGCATGTGGTGGAAAGCGGAGAAGTAGAACGCATAGGCGGTCGTAAGCCCATAGCCATTGACGTGCGCATTATGGCCGCAACATGCAAAAATCTTGAACTTTGCGTGCAAGAACGTACCTTTAGGGAAGATTTATTTTATAGATTAAATGTAATGCGTGTCCACATTCCTCCCTTGCGTGAGCGCCGAGAGGACATCCCCCTACTCATCAAGCATATTTACAGCTATTATGCTGAGCAAAACCCCAAGGCCGTTACAAAAGTTAGCAAACACGCCTTGGCTCTGCTCACCCAATATGCTTGGCCGGGTAATGTGCGTGAGCTTGCCAACGAACTTGAACGGGCTGCACTCATTTGCACAGGGCAAAGCATTGAGGCTGAAGACTTGTCCTTAGCCATACAAAAAAGCCTATCAAAACAGGATAATTTTGCTATACAATCAATAACATATCATGAAAATAATACAGACGAAGATTTTTCTCAAGGCATTGCCAGTTTACAGGCCGTGGAAAGTGCCTATATACAAAAGGTAATGGCGCATTTAGAACAAAATAAATCACGCACGGCGAAGGCGCTTGGAATTAGCCGTGAAGGTTTGCGAGTGAAATTGCAAAAAATTTCAGATGCTTCACCGGGGAATAAATAAACCTGTATGTTTTCATCCTTCAAAGTTTTACAGGGGAATATATGTATTTAGGACTAGACGTTGGCGGTACACATACCGATGCTGTGTTATGCGCCAAGGGGCAAGTTTTTGCCACCGCCAAGGTAAAAACTGTACATGAAGATGTGCTTAGCTCCATTCATGCGGCGTTGAGCGATCTTTTGCATTCCTACAAAAAGCATGAACATACACTTAAAATTCAACGTATTACCCTTGGAACAACGCTTGGGCTCAATGCCTTGGTGCAAGGCAATACTGCACAGGTTGGCTTGTTCATAACTGCCGGGCCGGGCATTAATCCCATGCGCTTTGTGGAAAATACAGTCTTGGCAACGCATGTGCACCGTGTCCCCGGTGGGCTTGACCATCGTGGTCAAGAGGTTAGCGCTCTTGACCTTACAGAAGTGCAAAATATCGCTGATGCATGGTACAAAAAAGGCGTGCGCCATTTTGCCATTGCGGGTAAATTTTCACCACGCTGCGCCGTGCATGAAAAAGCCATTGCCGACGAGCTATTAAAGCATCCGCACATAGAGGCGCACAACGTGAGTTTAAGTCATAATCTTGTGGGAACATTGAATTTTCCTCGGCGCATTGTCGCAACATATTTTAATGCGGCCATTCAAGCCATACAGCGTGACTTTTTAGAATCGGTGCGTACAGTTTTGCAACAATTAGAATTAGATGCACCAATTTTTATGCTACAAGCCGACGGCGGAGCGATTTCTTGGGAAAACATGTATAAACAGCCCTTATATTCTATCCTTTCAGGCCCTTGTGCCAGCGTTATGGGCGCAATGGCCTTATGTCAGCAAGCGCATACTGAGAATGACAATATAGATAATGCCGATGCCATCTTGCTCGACATGGGCGGTACTACTACGGACATTTCCTTATATGCCAACGGAGTACCTATACTTGACACAGAAGGGATGACTCTAACCCACGGGCATGACAGCTATAAAACCTCCTTGCGTTCACTTTTGACCTTATCCTTACCGCTGGGCGGCGACCATATTTTGCAAGCTGAAGGAAGCACGGGACAAGCTGCTGCCCTTGGCGGAGAAAAAGCAACCCTCCTTGATGCTTTCAATGTCTGTGCCAAGGAACAAGGTCATGCCACGGTGGCAGATGTACAAGCATCATGTAATGCCTTACAATGCTTAGCAGAAAGTGAAGCAGATAGCTATGAAATAGCACAGCAAGCAGTGGATACTGCCTTACAAAATATTTTGCTGGGCATAAAAGAACTTATGCACAGACTTTCAGGTAAACCGGTATATACCTTAGAAAAATTACTGGAAGGCTATAATTTTGAGCCGCAGCATGTTTATTTTGTGGGCGCACCGGCAACACTATGCGCACATTTTTTAGCACCGTATTTGCGTAAACAACTCAATGTGCGTGTGCATGTGCCGCCCTTAAGCGCCATTGCCAATGCCCTCGGGGCAGCCTTGACACTTCCCACGGCACAAGTTGAACTTTTTGCCGATACATTACAAGGATTTTGGCATATACCAACCTTAAATCTTCAAGGTAAGGCAGACAGGAATTTTACTCTCGCTCAGGCCACTGCCCTAGCTACGCAAGCTTTACAAGCCAGCGAGCCGGAACACAAACAAGCCGTAGATGTGATTTTGGCAGAAAGTTTTGCCATTTTAGATGAAGCGGGACGCGGCGGAAAAGATATACGAGTTTTATGTCAATGGCGCCCCGGACTTGCGGAGCATGTAAATTATATTGACGGTACTATACTTCATCAATAAATATAATTACATTGTTATAGTTATGGAAACGCTGATTAAATAAAAAGTTATATGCGTTTGTAAATTAAATCAATATTAAAAAAGCAAATTTTCAATTTATTGAAAATTACAATTATTAAAGCGTTTTGAGGGGAAGGGGGG
>CAYJJP010000313.1:0-3177 GCA_964370525.1 uncultured Desulfovibrionaceae bacterium
TCCCCGTCTCCACCAAGTAAAGAATTTACAAATCCCCACAAGACACTTAAAGTCTTGTGGGGATTTACTTTTTACCATTTTTGTTAATCTTATAAAGTTTTGCGGTACCCCCAGAAATACTTCACACAAACGTCAAGCGGAGCTGTTATATGTCCAGCGGTGGCATGTCTTGGCGTGTGAAGTATGTTTTTCTGCTTAGGAGGGCACACGACTCCGCCCAACAAATCAGACACCGGAGAGTTTAAGAAACTTATAAAGAAAATTTCATCTTAAAATTAAACTTAGCGAACTGTGTACGGATTGTTCAGATGTTTTAAATATGACATTATTTTTCGCTATTTTTTTGTTGCAAAAGCAAAAATTCGGCAAAAGCAAAATCCAAAGCATAGTCAATATCTACAGTGCGCTCGCGAGGTAAAACGACTTGACGTACCCGTCCTTGTAGGAGGGGTTTATCGGAGAAAATAAACTCCGGCCGCACAACATAGGCTACTGCTGTCATATCAAAGACGGGGGGGGCATCTTGGCGACGTGCAATGAGTTCTGTTGGCGGTATAACCAAACTCACTTCCCCGTGGGGATTTTCGCATAACATACTAAACATGGGGTGATTCTGTGCCATAGAGCTTGTAACTACAGCATCGCAATCATTATCTTTATATACCTGTAAGCATTTTTCCACGTCGGTTACATGCCGAAGTGGAGCTGTACATGGCAAAGAAAGAAAAATTTCACAAGGCCCGCCTGTGGGGGTATTGCCTACCTCACGCAAAGCGTGTTGCCATGCCAAGCGTTCGGGAGAAGTGTCCGTAGCCAATTCTTTAGGGCGCATAAAGGGTACTTCTGCACCCATTTCTTTTGCCACAGCGGCTATTTCAGCATCGTCGGTTGAAACAATAATGCGACTTATTTGAGGAATTTTTTTTGCTGTTTCAATGGAATAAGCAATAAGTGGTTTTCCGGCTAATAAACGAATGTTCTTTTTAGGCAATCCCTTAGAACCTCCTCGAGCAAAGATAAAAGCAAAAATTACTGGATGTTTCATATCAGCTCCTTCAAAATAAAATCAATCTATATTTGAGATTTATCTTGAGGTTTGTCAAGTTAAGATGAGGAAAAATTATTCTTTAGCTCTAATTAAGTGAGTTAGGGAAGTTATACCTTGTAATATTTTCTGAGCATAATTCAAAATATAAGGAGTTATAGCAATAGGCATCCAAGATTTAAACTTTCCCGCTGATTTCATGGAGTGCAATATCAAGAAGTTTTTCTTATGGTTGCTTTTTGCCGGTGAGCCGTATAATACTAAGGTTTTCATTGTCGAATAGCATTGATTTTTTTACTCCTAGAGTATAGCTTGTTCTACCAGTGACGTTGACATTGCTAATGTCAACTATGTATTCCAACAACTTGAAAAAATATTTTTATGCTATAGATAATGAAAATGCAATCAAGCCGGCCCTTTTAAAATTTTAACTTGAGAGAGTTTTTTATGTCACAACATCCCTTTACTTTAACAGAATTTTTAGCAGAAGAAGTAAAGCCTGCCTTAGGCTGTACAGAGCCTGGAGCAGTAGCCCTTGCTGTAGCTAAAGCTAAGGAATATTTACAAGGAACTGTTACACAGGCTAAAATCATAGTAAGTGATGGTATTTTTAAGAACGGTGCTTCAGTAGGCATTCCCGGTACTGCAGGGATGAAAGGTAATAATATTGCTGCTGCATTATCAATTTTGCAAGGTAATGCATCCTATGGGCTGGAGGTATTAAAAGATTGCAAGCCAGAAATAATTCCTCAAGCTGTGGAATTGCTTAACCAACATTGTATTGAAATTCATGCGGATACGAATTTTCATGGTGTGTATATCCATGCTCATCTCACCGATGATGCAGGGCATACGGCACAATGTATCATTGAAGATCAACACGATAATATTGTTAAAATATATCAAGATGATGTCGTTGTGCATAATGCGCAAACGTCACAAGAAACAAATGAGAGTACCACGGCTTTGCCGAGCATTGCCGAGCGCATTCGACACATGTCTTATTCACAAGTTGTTGCTATTTTAGAGACCATGACGTCTGCTGACGTGGACTATCTTTTACAAGGCTCGCGGATGAATATGGATATGGCTCTCAAAGGTGTGGAAATGCCCTTAGGATTGCAAACAGGGCGCACCATTATGCAAAACATTCCTCTCCTGCCGGCAGGGCGAGATCTTGCTTCGCAGTCATTGCGTATTAAAGCGTATACGGCTGCTGCCGCCGATGCTCGCATGGGAGGGTTAAAGGAAGCCGTCATGAGTAGTGCAGGTAGTGGTAATCATGGACTTACTGCCATTATTCCCATTACGATGATGTCCCAAGTTTCTGACATAAACTCTACGCAGTTGGCTGAAGCCTTAGCTTTTAGTCATTTATCTACTTCGTATATTAAGAGTCGTTTAGGGCGGCTGAGCCCTGTTTGTGGATGTACGGCCTGTGCAGGGGCCGGCGCCGCCGCCGGGCTTGTGTACATGCTTGCCCCAGAAACTCAAACAAGAGAAACAGCACAGCAAAACGCTCCCATAAATCAAGCTAAAATAAATAAAGCAGCCAATGCTATGGCTATTATTTTAGGTAACTTGGCAGGAATGATTTGCGATGGTGCCAAGGATACTTGCGCTCTTAAGGTGGGCACAGCCGCTTTAGAAGCCTGTCATGCGGCTTTGCTGGCGTTAGAGGGGCATTACCCTGAGTTGCAAGGCATTGTAGATGAAGGCATCGAAAACACAGTAAGCAACTTAGAAGCGATTTCTAGACAAGGCATGAAAGATATGGATAAAGTCATAATAAATATTGTGGAAGCACGTTCGAAATAGTCGTCACTGAAGAATAAAGCGCAATAGGGTTTCTAAACACGTGATTCTGAGTATATTAATAGTAATTATTAGCAGTAAGCGCTATTAACTTTTTACTTTTGTGCGCTTTTGAAAATCTGCTGTCGCAGATTGTCAAAAGCCCGGCCTGCGGCAAAATAATTCAGTTTTAGCGCAAGGTGTAGTAAAGTCTACCTTTATACTTATAATCTCTTTAGAAACCCTATCGTGTTCTTTTAATACTCTGTAATAAAAGATATTTAAAAGAATTTTTCGTAAGAAAAATTCGCGTGAAAGTTTTTTGGAAAGGCCGACCC
>CAYJJP010000314.1:0-3153 GCA_964370525.1 uncultured Desulfovibrionaceae bacterium
ATAATATTACAAATATTTGCAAGTAAAAAATGGGAAATAATTATGCAGAGAACTTATATTTGAAATTATGCAGAGGTCTTACTTTATTTCAACGTGCTTCAATTATGCGTCTTCTGCTTGGTATATAATAAACCTATTGAGTGGTATACTGTCAATCTCTGTGAAAGCCTATTACGCTTTGCGTGTTTTGGCAAAAGGGAGCACATCTTTTGAAAGTAATTGTGCACAGGTTTTGACAATGGGATAAGGCTTTAGCCGAAAAACCTTTGTCCTCAGACCCAAGTAAATAAATAGCTTGTTGAAGATGAAATTTTTCAGTGGCGACTATTTATGTGAAAAAACCACTGAGCTTGGTAAATTTATAAGCCTACTTGCCATCTGCTTACTAATAAAAAGCTCATCACACAAGCAGTTATTATACATAGGTAAATTACTTAAAAGCTCCCATGCCGGACGAGTCATAATGCCTGCTGCGTTGCTCGTTTCTAAAAAACTATCTCTCTCTTGTTCATTTTCGGCCAATACGGCACAAAGCCAATAATTACTGCAGCTATCTTTGGGCTCAGCCACAAATTGCCAAGCGCTATTGGCAAAAAGTTCTTGATACGCCTTGGCTCGTGCGCGTTTTTTTTCCAAAAAAACCGGCAATTGTTCTAATTGCGCACAGCCAAGCGCCGCATTAAGATTAGGCAAGCGCAAATTCCATGCCGGCATATCATGATAAAATTTCCATGCATGAGGAACTTTGGCTGTAGTGGTTATATGTTTAGCCAAAGGCCCAAGAGTATCATCATTGGTGACAATAGCACCGCCCCCGCCTGTGGTGACGATTTTATTTCCATTAAAAGAAAAAGCACCAAGTTTACCAAAAGTTCCGCAATGTTGCCCTTTACAATAACTCCCTAATGCTTCGGCTGCATCTTCTACCAAGGGAATATGCCATATGGTGCACAGCTCACAAAATTCTTCTATCTTACAGGGATGCCCAAAGGTATGCATGGGCACACATGCGGCTATGCGTTGATTTGTGGTTTTATGATAACACTGCTTATCCCTTAGCTCACAAAACTCTTCTAAAAAAACCCGTACTGCCTCTGGCGACAAGCCTAAATTTTCTTCGTCCACATCTAAAAAAACAGGAGCAGCACCGCTGTGATAAATGGCATTAGCCGTAGCCACAAAAGAAAGGCTTTGCGTAAGGACAAGCTCTTGAGCTTGAACGCCGGCAAGATGCAAGGCAATCTGCAAAGCACCGGTACCGTTGGCACACGCAATGGCGTATTTTGCACCGGTAATGTCTTTAAGCATGTCCTCAAAACGAGTTACATACTCCCCCACCGAAGACACAAAGGTAGACTCAATGGTGCTGAGCACATAGTCACGTTCATTTCCTTGAAAAACCGGTGCATGTAAAGGAATGAACGCTTCAGATTCTCCACAAATAGTGCGAAGCTCTTGTAGAATTGAGAATATGGAATGATTCATATATTATAAATATTTGCTTTATAATTCTTCCGATTTTCGGGATTATTAAACCATTCTATAGTATTGGCAAGACCTTTTTTGAAGCCATCCTTACCATCATATACAGGTTTCCATGGGGTAAGCGTGCGCAAACGTGTACTGTCAGCAAAAAGGCGATTAACTTCGCTTTTTTCCGGTCGTAAACGCTCCGCATCACAAACTATATCTATATCCTGTCCCATAACTTCAGCTATGAGCCTAGCCGTATCGCCAATACTTACTTCAAAGCCAATGCCTCCATTGATAACTTCACCCAAAACCTTATTTGCGTCCGCCTCAAGCATAGCCACAAAAGCACGCACGCTGTCATAAACATGAGTAAAATCTCGTGTGGGCGTCAAGGCTCCAAGCTTAATTTCGTGCATACCGGCGGCTATTTGCGTAATAACAGTGGGGATAACAGCACGGGCAGACTGGCGAGGTCCATAAGTATTAAAGGGGCGCAACACCGTCACCGGCGTCTCGAATGAGCGGTAAAAGCTTAGGGCAAGCTGGTCAGCTGCAATCTTTGTAGCTGAATACGGCGACTGCCCTTGCAAAGGGTGCTCTTCTGTAATGGGCACATATTGGGCTGTACCGTACACCTCACTTGTGGAAGTATGAACTATGCGCTCTACTCCCAAGTCACGCGCAGCCTGTACAATATTAAGCGTACCCTTAATATTGGTATCCACATAGGCATCGGGCGAATGATAGGAAAAAGGGATGGCAATAAGCGCGGCCAAATGCAATACCGCAACACAACCCTTCATGGCCTCGCGCACGCCATTGGGGTCGCGAATGTCTCCGGCAAATATCTCCATATCCTTGACGTATTGACTGGAGTCTAACCATCCCCAAGAATTAAAAGAATTATAATGCACGAAGGCTTTTACCGAGTAGCCCTGTTGTATAAGATATTCGGCCAAATGGGAGCCGATAAAGCCATCGGCACCGGTTATAAGAATTTTTTTATTCATATTTATACAACTTTGAGATTTTCCATCAAAAGATAGGTGAAGTTATTTTCTGATAATGCGATGTTCATCATTTTTTCGCTTCCTTGCATCCGGCATTTTTTGAACGGACTGCTGAAAATTGGCTTTTGAGGGCAGGCTGTTAGCGATGGAACTGAACCACGAAACGGTTTTATGACATGCCTTGCCCAACCTAAAAACGCATTCTCAACCAAAAAATTCCGAGAGTTATGCCGCCGGCTATGCCTGTTATTGCAGCAACAGCGCTCAAAATAAGAAAGGTAATATCATAGTGCTGCACAATAGTTTTGAAAGGTAAGTCAATGAGCAAAAGTCCTGCAACAGTAATGGTATGTACAAGCATGGCAGGCCAAACGTGACCAGTGAGCTTTACGCCGATATAGCCGATGAGCAAGGCGAAAAGTCCGCTTAAGAACATGCGTAAGGCAAGAATTCTGTCAAAAAGAACAATACTCATTTTCTGCGTTTGCTCAACCTGTTCAAGAGCATGGCTTGCGTAGTAATGCAGTGCGCCATAAAAAATGATGCTAAGGCCAAAAAGAATAAACGTCGGCGTCCAAAGATGCATAATGACAGTTTGATAATATTTGCGCACAGAAACTTCTTTTATTGTCTAACAGTTGAACGCATAAGCGCATTGAGAAAGTCTTGG
>CAYJJP010000315.1:0-3145 GCA_964370525.1 uncultured Desulfovibrionaceae bacterium
CCGTAAGTGCTGAGTAGGATGCTCATATTTTGTAAGGCATCCAGTGGGTTTGTGAGTGACCATGAGTAGGTGTTTTCTCTAAATACATAGGCAATGAGTAGGCTTATGCCAAGAACCAGCCAAGCTGGCCACATCCATTGTATGGGGAAGGCATCTTCAAAGAAAAAAGATTTTCTATAGAAGCGTTTTCTTCCGGCAATAATTGAGAGGAAGAGCATGAGGAACATGAGTGCTAAGTACAAATGTATTCCGCGTAAGATTGCAGCTGAAAGCCCTAGTGTTAGGAATAAAATGGTGAGCCACCATGCTTTTTTTTGTCTTACTTCCAGTCCATAGGCTAAAAACAATAAGAGTGCGCCGGATAGGGTGCAGAGCATTTGCAGGATGCTGTCTGTGACAGTAGACATGGGTATGGAGATGAATAATTTGCCTTTTTGCCAGATGGGGAGTTCTGTAAAGATGAGCATGAGCGTTCCCACAACAAAAGTTATGCGTGCATTAATGCTGTGCGAAAGTACAGAAAGCCAGCGACCTGCGCTGCGCAAGATGCCTTTATTGTGTCTTATTTCATAGACGGCAAGCACAAGGGCTGCCATAAGTAGCGGGAGGATAAAGTAAATGAGGCGAAAGCAGAGGACAACGGCTATGACCATTTGTTCATTGGAGGTGTGAGTCAAATGGAGGATGACCAGTTCAAAAACGCCTACACCGCCGGGAACGTGGGTGAGGACAACGGCTACTTGCGCCATAAGATAGCTTGGTAAAAATTGCCCGAAACTTACGCCTAAATCTGGGGAGAAGAGCACATACATGCAACCGGCTGCAACGATGAGGTCTACGCCGGCCACAAAGGCTTGGAGGAGAGCGATTTTTAGGGTAGGAAAGGCAAATTCTTTTCCGAAAACTTTGATGGGTGTGCGTACAAAGTGGCAAGCAGCAAAATAGACCAGGGTGATTGAGAGTAGCGCTACACCGAGAATGCGAACGTCTTTAATGGGAAAGGCGGCTAAAAATTCTTCGGGAATAATTGGGGGGGCTATGATAAAAACCAGGCCGCAAAGGCCAAGCGCTCCCACCCAGAATGTTACGGCAAGCATGAGTACGAGGCGGACTATGTCGTGGAGGGAGAATCCCCATGTGGCGTAAAAACGGTAACGCACTGTTGTTCCGCCAAGTAATGCTCCAAAGTTATAGCTGACTGTTTGCCCGATAAATGACACCAAGGATACTTTTTGTAGGGGCAGTGGTTTTTTTATGGCCACAAGTGCCAGCCAGTCATAGCCTACGAGAATGAGATAGTTTACTATCATCAGTCCTATGGATGCCAATAGGCGCCAGTTGGATATTTGGGATAGGCTTTCTTGGATTTGTGCAAAGCTGTACGCTTTTAATTTATTGTATAAAAGGTACATGGCTCCCACAAAAATGATTGAGATAAGTACCGGTCCAAGATGGCGTAAATATTTTTTCATAAGTTGAAGCACCTTGTTGTTATAGGCAATGTGTTTGCCTTTAGAGTTCATTTTGCTGTTCTTTCAGATACACATAATATAGGCGCTTGGCAACGATAAAATTTTCTTGACTTCACGCACCATTAGAACTATAGTATTTGTACGGTAAAAACTGAGTACGCTCTTTTGTTATGCACAATGGGCGTTATTTTTTTTCATAAAAGAGGAAAATGTTTATGAATATTCCAATTTCAAAACAAGGTTTTGCACAACTGGAAATGGAACTTGAGCAATTAAAAAGTGAAAGACCAAATATTATTCAGGCCATTAAAGAGGCACGCGAAGAAGGTGACCTTAAAGAAAATGCCGGATATGATGCTGCAAGGGAACGTCAAGGCATGACTGAGGCTCGAATTACTTACATTGAATCACGCATGAGTCAGTTTCAAGTTATTGATTTAGATAGTCTTGATAGTGACAAGGTTATTTTTGGAGCCACTGTGCAGGTGGAAGATGTGGACACGGGAGAAGAAAAAACTTTTACCTTACTTGGCCCTGATGAAGCAGATTTTGCATCCGGTTCCATTTCGGTGCTTTCGCCTGTGGGCAAGGCTCTTCTTGGTAAGGAAGAGGGCGATGAAGTGACAGTTGACATTCCACGTGGTCGTGTAACCTATGAAATCATTTCTTTAAAATTCCTTGGAAGCTTAAGAACTGCTTAAGCTTACTGGCGAACTTTCTTTGTAATTATGCATATTCCTTGGACTTTTCATATTGTTACCCTTGGGTGCAAAATAAATCAATATGAAAGTCAGGCTATCCGTGAGGCTTGGCAAGGCTTTGGCGGTAAGGAAGTGGAGCTTGAGGATGCACCGCAGGTGTTTTTGGTGAACTCTTGTGCCATTACAGCCCGCGGAGAACGTGATACGCGCCATGCCCTATATCGTTTGCAACGTATGCAAAAGCAAAACAAGAGCTCTTGTTTGCGCATTTTGACCGGTTGTGCGGCGCATTTGGTGGAAGAAAGCCTTCATTTGCGCCACAATCGGCATGATTTAGAGCAAGATGTAAAGAATGTGGAAGAAAAGCACGAAAAATATTTTGATGTGCTTATTCCGCCAAGGGCAAAAGCTTTGCTTATGCAAGCCCCCAAGCGCTTAGCCGCTTTGGCTTGTCAAGACGGGCTTATTCCAGAAGAAATCCATCCTTTTTCAGAGCAAGAAGGCTTTTCTATCAGCAGCTTTTCACGAGCTCGTCCGGTGCTTAAGGTACAAGACGGATGTTCGCATCGTTGTACCTATTGCATTGTTCCCTTGGTGCGTGGAAAAAGTATGAGCCGTCCTCCGGAGCAAGTTTTGCACGAGGCACAAAGGCTTTTGCAGGCCGGGCACAGAGAAATTATGCTTTCCGGCATAAATTTGCATCATTATGGGCGCGATTTGCCCTATACGCATGACAGTAGCAAGAAATGGGATTTTTGGGACCTTGTGCTCTTGCTCGAAAAAAACTTGGCACCGCAATGGGCCGGGCGTATGCGTTTTCGTATTTCATCTTTAGAACCAAGTCAGTTAAATAATAAAGGAATTGATGCCTTTATGGCTTCTTCCCTATTATGCCCGCATTTACATCTTTCCTTACAACATGGATCTCCAAAAGTTCTTAAAAATATGGGGCGTGGACATTATTCCCTTACA
>CAYJJP010000316.1:0-3144 GCA_964370525.1 uncultured Desulfovibrionaceae bacterium
CTTAATATAATAACGCCAACTTCGATAACAAAAAAAAGCTATAATGACCAGTCTTTCTTTTTTGTTTTTTTAAACTATTATTTCAGTATATTGAGTTGTGTTTTGCTGGAAATTATTTTTGCGGCGCAAATAACACTGGACAAAACAAGAATGCAACTTATACTATGAGGCATGAGCGCAATATCAGGATATATAGAAAGCACCTATGGCATTGATGCCTTTGAGTTGGGGTTTGATACTTTTCAGCAAGAGAGTAGAAATCCCGAAGGGCGTGATGCGGCCAAAAGTTCTAGCTTTGCTGATACTTTACAAGACACCTTAACCTTAAGCCCAGAAGCGCAGATTAAGGCGCTTGACATGTCGTCTCGCGATGGGGTTATACACGCGCATCAAGAAAGTTCTCGATTTGCGCAGTACACCAATGAAGATCGCACTTATGATATTAAGGGTGTACTTAGCGGTGAATCTGTACAAACCCCAAATGCTGAAGAGTTGCGTCGCTTTACTTACGGCAATCAAACAGATATGGCGAGCGTTGTTGCTATTTACGGCCAAAATGTCTTGCCCATGCCCATGCCACAAAACAGCAGTGCCTTTACCCGAACCACTTCGTCAGCGCATATTAATGCTGTAAGTGTCGCTACTACAGCCTCCGGAATAAGCGGTGCCAGTGGTGTAATTGGGAGTATAAGGCCGGAGCAGGTGGCATCGGCGTATAAGGCGCAAGCAGATAGTGCTTATCGTGATACGATGATGGTTCCCTCAGGTTCTTGGTCCTTGGGTATACATATTGAAGTTTAATGATTGGCGTGAGAGAGTTTTTTTCTAAGGGTAATATGTTTTTTGCCTGTCGTTGGATTTTGCCAAATATCTTCCTTCTCTTCCTTCTGTTTCAAACTGTCGGCGCAAGTATTTGCAAGGCTGATACCTTATTACTTGCCACCACGACCAGCACGCAGGATTCCGGGCTGTTGGATATATTGAGTCCTATTTTCACTGAAGAAACAGGTATTTCTTTACAATGGGTGTCTGTGGGAACCGGTAAGGCCTTGGCTCTTGCAAAAAATTGTGATGTTGACGTGGTGCTTGTGCATGCGCCCGAAACTGAAAAGGCTTTTATGCAAGACGGTTATGCAAGCCGGCGCCACCTTGTCATGTATAATAATTTCATTATCGTAGGGCCTCAAAGCGATCCGGCACATATTGAGGGTAAATCCGCTCCCTTAGCTTTAAAATCTTTGTCCGAAAAGGGTGAATTATTCGTAAGCAGAGGAGATAATTCAGGAACACATATAAGAGAACAAGCCATATGGAAGCAAACGGGCATGACTGCGCCGCAAAAGGAAAAGTGGTACTATTCCGTAGGGCAAGGCATGATGCATACCCTCAATATCGCTTCCGAAAAACATGCGTATACGCTCACCGACAGTGGTACATGGATACAGTTTCAGCATAAAAATCCACATACGGAATTACGAATGCTTATAGCTACCGATGAAACGCTTTTCAATCAATACAGCGTATTAGAATTAGAACCGCGCAATTGTCCACGCATGAAAAAAGACCTTGCCGCACGTTTTGCCAAGTGGATGACTTCTTCTGCTGTGCAAAAACGTATAGCGGACTTTAAAGTTCAGGGAAAACAGCTTTTTTTTCCCAACGCATCTCCAATAGGTCATAATTAACAATGGAATTTTTCATAGAAGGCGTGTTGCAAGCCGTGCGACTTTTGTTTGCCGGCGATGCTGATGTTTATTCTGCCATGCAGGCAAGCATCGCATCCACTTGTTATGCCATGATTTTAGCTATTTTTCTGGGACTGCCCCTTGGCATTGCCCTTGGCTATGGAAACTTTTGGGGGCGTCGCTTTTTACGTTTAATTTCCGATACTTTGCTGGCATTTCCCACCGTACTTATTGGCTTGCTTGTCTATGCTTTTATTATGCGCAAAGGCCTGCTCGGGGACTATGGCTTGCTTTTTACCTTAGAAGGCATGGCGCTTGGCCAAGCTATGCTGGCGCTGCCCATTGTCATTTCTCTCACCGCTCAAGCTGTTGAAAATCATGATATTCGCTGTCGCCAAACCTTGCTTACCTTGGGGGCAAGTCCTTGGCAGGCGGCTATTTGCACCCTTAAGGAATTGCGCTTTGCCATAAGCCTTGTGCTGGTTACGGCTTTTGGGCGTGTGGTTACGGAGGTTGGCATTGCCATGATGCTTGGCGGAAATATTCGCTGGCACACACGCACCATCACCACAGCCATTACCCTTGAAACCAATAAAGGGGAATTTTCCCAAGGTATTGCGCTTGGCTTAATGCTACTACTTTTAGCTTTTGTGCTCAATGCTGTATTGGCATTTTTACGCTTAAGGTCGAAGGTGTAGCATGCTGTATTTATTGGAAAACGTAGTACATTATTACGATAAAAAACAAGCGCTGAATCTACTACACACTCCCCGTTTGGAAATTCATCAAGGCGAAGTTTTGGCGCTCACCGGAGCAAATGGCGCCGGAAAAAGCACCCTGCTACGTTTATTGGCTTTTTTGGAAAAACCCACTCAAGGGAATATATATTTTTATGGAGCTGAGGGAGGGCTAAAGTCAAGCACGCAAGCTCGTCTTGAGAGCACACTACTTTTGCAAGAACCGTATGTATTTAAGCAATCTGTGCTAGATAATGTATGTTTTGGCTTACGTTTACGCCAAAAAACATGGCGTAATAGCAAACAAATGCAAGACAAAGCCGCAGAGGCTCTTGCATGCGTCGGTTTTAAGGATTCTCAATTACTTAGCCGTCCTTGGTATCAGCTTTCCGGCGGTGAAAAGCAAAGGGTTGCTCTTGCCGCACGTCTTGTGCTGGAGCCGCGCGCCTTGCTTTTGGATGAACCTACAGCACATGTTGACGGTAAAAGTGCCACTGCCATTCACGCAGCCGTGCAAGCAGTGGCGCAAAAAGGTACTACTGTAATTGTGGCAAGCCATGATATGGCTTGGCTTGCAAGCCTTTCGCCCAAATATTTACAGCTTGATGGAGCGTTGTGAGTTCGTGTAGCTCACGGCTTAGGGTGCACGGCATCTAATTTAAAGATACACTGATTAATTATTTTTTTGTGAGGGGGGAAGGGGAACTTTTGCGACTACTACG
>CAYJJP010000317.1:0-3141 GCA_964370525.1 uncultured Desulfovibrionaceae bacterium
TTGAAAAAACAGAAGTACTCAAAAACATAGAAACACAGCTCGACCCAAAGGCATTCTAGTTAAAAAAATTACTTTAGGAGAGCGCTGATTAATTATTTTTCTGGGGGAAAACCTTTTGTGAACAAAAGGTTCTTCCCCCAGACCCGCGTTGCTCTCGATTTGCGTAAAGCTCGCAAGCTCGCTAACGCAAACGGCTTCGCCGCCCGTTGGGTCGGCCTTTCCAAAAAACTTTCACGTGAATTTTTCTTACGAAAAATTCTTTCGAATGTTTTATATTACAGTGTTTTACTAAAAACATAATTTGTTTCGCCTTATTTTCAGCTTGTTGAAAATAAGGCGCGATAGGGTACCAAAGGTGATTACCCCCCTGCTCTCGTAATCGGGGTGGAGGGGCGGAGCCTTCCCCCCTCAAGAAAATAATTAATCAGTATTTCTTATACAAATTACCATAGGGAAGGTTAGAAAATGGCTTATTTGAATTCACGGGTATTTAACGAGCAAGATTATATTGTAAACGATGAGGATTTTATGCGGCTTAATGCAGCTCGTCCTTTTGGTTTGAGTGGGCATTTGCGCGTGCGCAATGAGGCCGTGACTTTGCGTGCGTGCTTAGACTCTTGCTTGCCATTTTTAGATGAACTTATTGTAACTTATAATGATTCTAGCGACGAAACCGAAGAAATTTTGCTGGAGTATGTCAAGCGTTATCCGCATAAAATACGTTTGTATTGGTATCCGCTTACTTGGGGATCATTGCGTGGAACGGTGCAGCCCATGCCCTTGGGACATTTGGCGCAATTTTATAATTTTGGTTATACGAAAGTACGCTTTGCATATTATGTAAAAATCGATGGAGATCAGATATATTTTACTGATAAAATGATTTTTGTGCGTGATTTACTACAAAAATACTCAAATCCTAAGCTGAGTTCGGCAGATATTCCCGCATTAAAGGATGGGGAGAGTTCTGTTTTTGAGCATTGCGAGCGTATTGTTGCCAAAGCTCTTCTTTCCGAAAAAAAGTATACGCTTATTTTAGGCGGCCTTAATGCATGTTATTGTAATGATGAATTATATATGAGTGCTTGTTGCAATTTGGACAATAGAGGTCTTTTTAATGGATTTTCCGGTGATGCATTTATAGTGCGTCCAAGTTTTCAGAAACGATACTTTTTGCAGGGAAATTTTATGGAAATTTTTCCGCATGTGGGTACACAATGTATCCCCTTGGGCATTTGCTGGGTGCACGCGCACATGGCGAAGCAAGGTAAACAGATCTACGAAGGACCGGTAATTCCTTTGCAATTGGTTCATGCATATTCATGGGATGAGGTCTATACATTAATAAATACAGAACCAACGCAAGATAAAAAACTACATAATTATTATAAGAATTTAGGCCGCCAGTTTTGGGATAAAGATATTCGCACCTTTTTGACAAAGGAATTTTACCACAAATTGTTGGAGGATGTTTTGCACTTAACTCGCGAACATTTCAAGAAAAGAGCCTAGCTGCTTTTATTAACAAACAATCTCTAAGCATTGAGACCGGCAAGATGCCCACTGGCAAAGGCGAAATGCAAATTATAACCGCCGAGATTGCCGGTAATATCTAAAAGTTCTCCCACAATAAAAAGATTTTTCTGTAAACGACTTTCCATGCTTTTGGCGTGTACCTCTTGTGTATAAATTCCGCCAAGGGCTGCTTCAGCCTTTTCAAGTCCAGCTTTTTTTTGTGGTGTCAGGATATGGCGATGAACGCTGGCGTGTGCTCTTTGTCTATCTTTGCGTGAAAGTTCTGCAATTTTGCGCTTGGCTATTTCTTGTGGCAATAAAGCATCTGCTAGGCGCTGTGGCATGTGCCTGCTTACCAAATTGCGCAAAAAAAGCTTGCCGCATTCCTTGGCATCCAGTAGCAGTTCCAAATGCGCATGCGGTAAAAAATTCACTTCCATGCTTTGCACAGCTAAAGTATTGTGCTGTGCATTTGATTGTTGCGAGTGGCAAGATGCTCGAAGCACAGCAGGCCCACTCACTCCTGTGTGCGTGAAGAGTAGGGCATCACAATATTTCGCATTTTGAATTGAAATGCACACAGGCATTGAAATACCGCTTAAGTGCGCAAGCTCCCATTGTTTTGGCATAATAAATGGTGCCAAAGCCGACGAAAAGGGTTTTGCCGTGTGCCCAAATTGCGCCGCAAGTGAAAGGCCAAGTGAAGTTGCACCTATTTGTGGATAAGCCGAAGAACCAAGGGCCAGCACAAGGCTTTGTGCGTTGAGAGTTTTGGGGGGCGCATCCTTAGAAGAGCAGGTGAGGCTGTAGCACTCGTGAGCATAGTGTAGCTTGTCTATTTTATGGCTACACAAAAATTCACAGCCATATTGCATACATTGCTCTTGCATACATTGCACAAAATTTTGCGCCTTGCTTAATCCGAAAAGCTGCCCGTGCTCACGTTCCTCAAAAGCAAGCCCCTGCTGCAGATAAAAATCCATGATTTTTTGGGGGGGAAAGGCTTTTAGGCTTGGCTTCACAAAGGCTGGATCATCGCCAAAATAAAATTCGCTTCCCATGTGTAAATTGGTGAAATTCGCTTTGCCGCCACCGCTTATGCTGATTTTACGACCAATTTGCTCGTTATGCTCCACAAGCACAACTCTACGTCCACGCTTGGCTGCTGTCAGCGCACATTGCAAACCAGCAGCTCCGGCACCTAAAATTATGATATCATAAGTATATGATAAGTTTTGTTCTTTCATGTGATGCTCTTAATAAAGTAGGTCTAATAAGCTCCAATGAAATGAGCTATAGCAGTTTTACTTTTTACTGTCCACTTACACATCGCGGTATTCTAATTTCAAATTTTTTTTTGAGGGGGAACTTTTGCTGGCGCCAAAAAGTTCCCCCTCAAACTCCCCCTCAAAACGCGCTTTACGCTTTTTTCTTCGAAAAAAGCTTCATTTATTTCTCACAACCAATCTGATATTTTTATTTAAAAGTTTAACGCTAAGTAGTTTTCTACAGTTCCGTAGAAAACTACTTAGTTCTTAAAATTGCAATATATTTTTTACAAAGCAGCATCACCTCTTTCACCGGTACGAATGCGCCAAGCGTCTATAACATCAGATACAAATATCT
>CAYJJP010000318.1:0-3141 GCA_964370525.1 uncultured Desulfovibrionaceae bacterium
GGGCTGCCGATCATCTCATTAACGCCGGAATTCGAAGCATATTAAACTTTGCACCTGCTAGAGTTAAAGTACCCGATACCGTGTTTGTAGAATATGTTGATATTTTTCACCACTTATACGCACTGACATTTAAATTAACTCGCTCTGTATAATTTTATGTGGCTATTGCCTTTAAGCAGCTTTTTTGCAGGGGAGGGGAAAACTTTTTGGCGTTAGCAAAAGTTTTCCTCTCCCTCACAAAAGTAAGCAACAATATGTTGTATTTAAACTACATATCGTGTGTTAGAACCATGTTGCGTGCAGCTTGTGCTTCGTCAAGGCGGCGCACAGGCGTTGTGGTTGGTGCTTGTTGTAAGGCTTCAGGGTTGCTGAGGCCAAGTTTAACGACTTCTTCAAGCGTTGCAGCAAATTCATCAAGAGTTTGCTTGCTTTCGGTTTCTGTGGGTTCCACCATGAGGCATTCGGGCACGATGAGTGGAAAGTAAATGGTT
The DNA here is from genome assembly GCA_964370525.1 of uncultured Desulfovibrionaceae bacterium. Taxonomy (GTDB): domain Bacteria; phylum Desulfobacterota; class Desulfovibrionia; order Desulfovibrionales; family Desulfovibrionaceae; genus CAYJAD01. The sequence continues at coordinate 492 of CAYJJP010000318.1, forward strand.
GGCGCATGATAGCCTTGGTCAAGTAATCCTTTAGCTATGTCAAGAGCGCGGGTTCCATCCGGAGCTGAGGCCACAAATTCATGGCCGCAGATGCGTGGATAGGGTATGGTTAAGAAGTGCTCTACTAATTTTTTTAAGTAGTTGGCGTTGAGTACAGCGTATTCTGATGCACGGGTCAGTCCTTCACCGCCAAGACGTAACACGTAGGCGTAGGCACGCAAGAAGATGCTGAATGAGCCATAGAATGGCGCAATGTAGCCGATGGATTTTGGGTAGTCATAGTTTAGATAGAACGTACCGTCGTCCTTTTTTTCTACGCGTGAAACAGGCATGTAGGGAGTGAGGCGAGGTGATACGCCTACGGGTCCTGAGCCCGGGCCGCCGCCGCCGTGTGGGGTGCCGAGGGTTTTGTGTACGTTCCAGTGAACAACATCAAAGCCCACATCGCCGACACGCATTTTGCCCATAATGGCGTTCATATTGGCGCCATCGTAGTAGAGTAGGGCGTCCACGGAGCGGATTTTTTCTACAATGTGTTTGAGGTGATTTTCAAAGAGTCCGAGGGTATTTGGGCAGGTCATCATAATACCGGCAACGCTGTCGTCAATGGCTGCGTCTAAGGCTTCAGGGTCGATGATGCCGTCCTTGGAGGCTATGTTGATTACTTCGTAGCCGCCAAGCACTGCCGAAGCAGGGTTGGTGCCGTGAGCGGAGTCTGGGCAAATAATTTTCGTTTTTTTATTGCCTTTGTCACGATGATAGGCGGCAATGAGTTGTACGCCGGTAAATTCGCCGTGTGCGCCGGCCATGGGTTGCATGGTGTAGCTGTCCATACCGGTGATTTCGCACATAAGCTTTTCAAAGTGCCAAATGCATTCAAGTGCGCCTTGCACATAGGCTTCGCCGCCGGGCAATTGTGCTAGGGCAGGGTGCAAGGAAGCAAAGCCGGGGTTGCCGGCTACGGCTTCGGTGAATTTAGGGTTGTACTTCATGGTACAAGAGCCGAGGGGATAGAAGTTGCCGTCAACGCTCATGTTGCGCTTGGAGAGAAGCGTAAAGTGACGCACAACGTCAAGCTCGGAGAGCTCTGGCATATTGAGTGGATTTTGGCGTAAAAGAGCAGCGGGGAGCATGTCTTTGGCGTTTTTTGTGGGCGCATGCGGAATAACAGCTGTGCGACCGCTTACGGATTTTTCAAAGAGTGTTTTCATGCAAGTACTCCTTTTACTGCGCTGATGAGGGCGTCCACTTGATTTTGTTGTGTTTTTTCTGTGCAGGCCACAAGTAGGACGTTGTCCATATCATTATAATAGGCATCTACCGGGAAGCCAATGGCAAAGCCTTTTTCGAGCATTTTAGCTGCAAGTTCCTTGGCAGAGCAGGGTAGGCGTAAAGCAAATTCATTGCCATAGGGAGCTTCGTGTAAGAGGCTGACACCCTTAATGCTTGTCCATTGTTCGGCGGCGTAGCGGGCATTTTCCATGCCAAGCAAGGCCACACGTTGTAAACCTTCAGTGCCGAGCAATGAGAGATAAATAATACTGCGCAAAGCACAAAGAGATTGGTTTGAGCAGATATTTGACGTTGCTTTGGCACGACGAATGTGCTGTTCACGAGCTTGTAGGGTGAGTACATAGCCTGTTTTTCCGTCTACATCCACGGTGCGTCCGGCAATACGTCCGGGGAATTGGCGAATGTATTCTTTGCGGCAAGTCATAATGCCAAGGTAAGGACCGCCGAATGACAGTGGCATACCTAGGGCTTGACCGTCGGCAACGGCTACATCTGCGCCCATTTCGCCGGCGGTTTTCATAACGGCCTGCATAACGGGGTAAACAGAAATAACGGAAAGGACTTTTTGGCTTTTGGCGTGGGCAAAAAGCTCAGAATAGTCTTCGATGGCGCCGAAGAAGTTGGGGTTTTGGGTGATGATGGCAGCGCATGTGGTATCAACGGCAGCTTTTAAAGCGGCAAAATCAGGGCGTCCGCCGGCATGGGGGACGGTGGTGATTTCTACTTTAAGGTTGCTGCAATAGTCTTGCACCATACGACGCCAGATGGGATTTACTCCGCCGTCAATAATGATTTTATTGCGTTTGGTTTGGCGAACTGCCATGAGTACGGCTTCAAAAAGAGCAGAACCGCCGTCATATACAGAAGCGTTGGAGCAATCCATACCGAAAAGACGGGTGACAGCCGTTTGATATTCAAAAATGGCTTGTAAGGTTCCTTGTGAAAATTCAGGCTGATAAGGCGTATAGGCTGTATAAAATTCACCGCGCGAGGTGAGTGCGTCTACAGCTTTGGGAATGGAGTGGTCATAAAAACCGGCGCCCAAAAAGCTGACAATGCTTTGGTCATTTTTAGCTGCAAGACCGTCAAGGTGCGCACAAACAGCCATTTCGCTTTGTGATTTGGGTAGGTCAAAGGATTTTGGACGCATGGAAGGCTCGATATCAGCAAAGAGATCTTCTATGGTCGTTACGCCAATGCGTGCAAGCATTTCTTGCACTTCAGCCTTGGTATGTGGAATATAGGGCATAAATTCACCTAATATTTTTAAAAGTTGTAATATAACAAACTGCATTAAAAACATTTCAAAAGAATTTTTCGTAAGAAAAATTCGCGTGAAAGTTTTTTGGAAAGGGGG
>CAYJJP010000319.1:0-3107 GCA_964370525.1 uncultured Desulfovibrionaceae bacterium
GGTGGAGGGGCGGAGCCCTTCCCCTCCGGAGGAATTAATCAGCGCTTCCCTAACACACATCAAATTTTTTGCATTACTCCTAGCTGAAAATCATTGCGCTTTTGAGCGCATTGCGATATTGTTGCTAAAAAGAGATAGATACCATTCTCTTCTTTATGGAGTATGTATGGATAAAAAATTAAGCATCACAGAGATTGCGCGTCATTTTTCTATTCCCGAATCAACGGCTAGGTATTATTGCAAAAGGTTTGTTTCTTTTTTGCCTATCTATGGTGAGGGCAGGCGAAAGCGTTATGGAGAGAAGTCCCTTGAGGTTATCTCCAGTATTATAGAGAGTATGAAGCAGGGAAAAACGGCAAGCATAGTTGAGGAAGAGCTTTGCGGTCGTTTTCCGCGAGTTATGGATGTAAGTATTGAAAGTCATTCGCCTACAAGCAGTGCGAGTGAAGTTATAGGTCAGGAAATTGTTACTCGCAATTCTTATGTTCAAGTGAGCGGGAAGCCGATACATAATGAAGTGGATGCAAGCCATAGCGCGCAGGGTTCGCAGCATGTGTTGCAGTTATTGGAGAAACAGACCAGTGCTATGCAGAGTATAGCTGCTTCGCTTTCAGTTTTGGCAACACAGAAAGAAGATATGCAAAGAATGGAAGATGCAGCGCGTACTGCCAAGGAAGAAAATACTTTATTGCGTGAAGAAGTTTCTGTTTTGCAGCATTTGCTCAATAGTTCGGAAAAGATTCACCAAGATGACCTTGAGCAGGTGCGTACGTGGATGGGAAGGTTGGCTCGTAGTTTTAACGAAAAGACAAAGATGGATACGGAAGCAAAGACAAGCGAATAATTTTTTTGCGTATCAATATATTTTTTTGCACCGTTTATTTCCTTATGTAACAGGCTAGCGGAATAAACGGTGCTTTTTTTTATTTTTTAGGCCTTTACAGCGGTTTTTAAATCATCAACGGCATCGGTTTTTTCCCAAGTAAATTCAGGGAGTTCACGTCCGAAGTGACCGTAGCAAGCTGATTTTTTATAGATGGGGCGACGAAGATCCAGACGTTTTGAGATGAAGAAAGGACGCAAATCAAAGACTTCGCGCACAGCCTTGGTCAGGATTTCGTCGGAAAATTCGCTGGTTCCAAAGGAAGATACAAGTACGGATACGGGTTCAGCCACGCCTATGCAGTAAGCAATTTGCACTTCGCAGCGTTCTGCAAGTCCGGCAGCGACCACGTTCTTTGCTATATAGCGTCCCATATAAGCACCGGAACGATCAACTTTTGAGGGGTCTTTACCGGAGAAAGCGCCGCCGCCGTGATGTCCGGCGCCGCCATAGGTATCATTGATAATTTTGCGTCCGGTAAGGCCGCAATCGCCCATTGGGCCGCCTACCACAAAACGTCCGGTGGTATTAATAAAAATTTCGCATTCATTTTCGGCAAAGAATCCTGATGGTTCGAGCACGGGGCAAATAACGTGTTTGCGTACAGCTTCCACGATATCAGCTTGGCTTACGCCGTCAGCATGTTGTGTGGACACCACTACATTATTAATGCGTACAGGTTTTCCGTTTACATATTCGAAGGACACTTGTGTTTTTCCGTCAGGGCGGAAGAAATCTACAATACCGCCTTTGCGTACTCTTGAAAGTTGTTGTGAAAGTTGGTGTGCCCAGTAGATGGGAGCGGGCATGAGCGTTGACGTTTCAGTGCAGGCAAAGCCGAACATCATGCCTTGGTCACCGGCGCCTTGGTCTTCGGGTGCTGTGCGATCAACGCCTTGAGCAATGTCAGGCGATTGTTTATCAATGGAAGAAATAACAGCGCATGTTTGCCAGTCAAACCCCATATCTGAACTATTATAGCCAATATCTTTTATGGTTTCGCGAATAACTTGCGCAAAATCTGCATAACCTTTTGTGGTAATCTCGCCGGCAACCACGGCCATTCCGGTGGTAACCAGCGTTTCGCAAGCCACGCGCGAGTCAGGGTCTTGAGCCATAAGCGTATCTAAGATGGCATCTGAAATCTGGTCAGCGACTTTATCGGGATGTCCTTCCGTAACTGACTCAGAGGTAAAAAGGTATTTTCCTTGTGGAAATTTCATATTTGCTCCTTATAAAAGAATATTATCAATAAGTCTTGCCTTGCCCATACGCACGGCGCAAGCCATGAGTGCCGATTGGTCTATTTCTTCAAGCGGCTTTAGGGAAACGCTGTCTACTATTGTAAGATAATCCACCTGCCCCATGGGAAGTTTTTCGCTAAAGTGTAAGTGTACAGCTTGCATTATGGCAGCAGCATCTTTTTCACCTTGACTAACAAGTTGCTTTGCATAGCAAAGCCCTTTATAGATTTCGGGGGCGCAGCTACGCTCTTGTTCAGTCATATAGACATTTCGAGAGCTTAAAGCTAAACCATCGTGCTCACGCACAATGGAATGTCCTAAAATCTCAATGGGGATATGCAAGTCGTGTACCATACGACGAATTATGGCTAATTGCTGCCAATCTTTTTGTCCAAACACGGCAAGGTGAGCTACGCTTAGCATGAAAAGCTTGAGAACTACGGTACATACGCCTTGAAAATGAGTTGGGCGAGTTATGCCGCACATGGGGCGTGAAAGTTCAGGCACAGAAACCACTGTTCCATGCTCATTGCTATACATTTCCTCCACACTTGGGGCAAAAAGAGCATCAACATTGTGACGCTTGCAAATTTCGGCATCTCTCTCAAGGTTACGCGGGTAAGCGGCAAGATCCTCGCCGGGAGCAAATTGAGTAGGATTTACAAAAAGCGATACCACAACCTTAGAAGCATTTTCTTTGGCGCATTGCATCAAAGCTTCGTGCCCGGCGTGATAATAGCCCATGGTGGGAACCAGTCCAATGCGTTCGCCTTGTGCTCGCAATTGGCCACAGTACTCTATAATTTCATGTTTTTTTGTTAATATTAGCATAATACTTTGAATAAATTGTTTTTAAAGATAAAATCCCCAACCGATTACGCAATAACAACATAAAAGAATTCTTATTGCTCAAAGCCTAATACCCCTCAAAGTTGCTTTTGTCCAGCAATACTACCCTACTCTTTCGCAAGAAATCATTG
>CAYJJP010000320.1:0-3084 GCA_964370525.1 uncultured Desulfovibrionaceae bacterium
ATATAATCCATAAATTTGTGTGCTTCGTCGTCGATTTCTGTTTCCACATTGGTGACAACCTTGACATTGCCTTGGAAAAAATCTTCTTTTCCTTTGCCGGCATCCAAGAAAAAGTCTAAGGATACGCCTTGTAATAAGTGTTGTACGGAGGGCAGTCCGTCCCGCACCCAAACGTATTTTTCGTACCAGAGTTGGTCAATGTAGTCGAAAATGAACACACGGCTTGCGCCAATACTTTCGCCGATATCTGCGAGTGTATGGTTAAAAAACTCTTCAGGGTCGCTTATTTTGAGCATATTTTGTGTAATGCGTAAAAAAAGTTCTGCCTGTGTATTTTGTAGCTGATAATTTTGCTTTTCAGCAGTCATAACAAAAGTCCTTATGCGTAAATTTGTGTATGATGCGCCGTAAATTTTCGGGATCAAATGGTTTTGAGATATGTTCTTGCATACCGGCTTTATAGCTTTTTTCACAATCTTGTTTCATGGCATGAGCAGACATGGCCACAATGGGTAGGTTGTCAAATTGTCTACGGCTGCGTATTATTTTGGAGGCTTCAAGTCCGTCAAGAATGGGCATTTGAATATCCATAATTACAATGTCATATTTTTTAAGTTCAAGCATTTCCAGTCCCATTTTGCCGTGTGTGGCGATATCTACAAGACAGTGGAAGCTTTCTAAAACTTCTTGTGCAATAAGTGCGTTGATTTCATTGTCTTCAACGACAAGTACTTTTGTTCCGCTTATGTCGCACGAGTTTGTATTTTGACATTCATGGAGAGAGTGGTCGTTTAACGGAATTTTTTCATAAAGTGCAAAGGGGAGGGTGCAGGAAAATGTGCTGCCTTTATTGAGTTCACTTGTTACATACAGTTCTCCGCCCATTAAGTCCACGAATTGTTTTACAATACTAAGTCCAAGCCCGGTTCCGCCGTATTGTCTTGAGGTAGATCTGTCAGCTTGTGTAAATTCTGTAAAAAGCGTCGCTATTTTTTCTTCGGCAATGCCTATGCCTGTATCTTCTATGGTGAGTTTAAGCCATGTATATTTTTCATGGTCTGCGCTTTGAATTTTAGTGTTGCTTTCGGGGGCGTCGCAAGTTTCAAGCTTTATGCTTACCTTGCCCAGTGTGGTGAATTTTATGGCATTATTACTCAAATTTATCATTATTTGTGAAAGACACAAAGCATCGCCAATCAGCGTTTTTGGTAGTTTGCTATCCAAATGCATCTCAAGCCCAATGCTCTTGGCATCTGCTACACCTTGCAAGATGGCTTGGACTCCAAACACCACATCATCTAGTTTAAAGGCGCGATTTTCAAGTTTAAGATTGTCCCCTTCAATTTCTGATAGGTCAAGGGTTTTATTGATAACGCCGAGCAAATTGTCGGAAGATAGTTTTATTTTGCTTAGATAGCCCGCAACAATAGCATCGGTATTGACTTGTTCAGCAAGGTGCGTCAAGCCTACAATGCCATTGAGTGGGGTGCGTAATTCATGGCTCATGTTGGCAATGAATTGTCCCTTGCTGATATTTGCTTCTTGCTCAAGTACGTTTGTTCTTTGGGCTATGAGGTTATCGGTAATGTCTAAGGCTAAACTAAAGCGGCAATTCTTTTTTTCTTCCCATGAAATGCACGCGTCAATAATTTTGAAATCACGTTCCAAAACGGCATTATGGTGATGCCATACATAGACATTGCCACATTCGGGCAGCTGATCATTGGTGCAAAAAGGACAAGGTTCTTGCAGGGCTTGATACATTTCATAACATTTTTTCTGTGCAATATTTTCGTTGCCAAAAAGATCGTCCATGGCAGCGTTTTGATATAATATTTCGTACTCGTCTATGGTTGCAATATAGAGTGGAGCAGGGATAATATCAAATAATCCATGAAGTTGTTGGCGTTTGTGTATGAGTTTTGTCTTGCTGCGAAAATAAACATAGGCTGAATTTATGAGCGCACCAAGTGAGATAACGGTTGAGGCATGTTGCTCAGCCCATAGTTCAATGTGTCCACATTGTTCAAAGCACAGTAAACCTAAAACCTTACCTTCATAAAAAAGAGGGTTTGCAATAAAGCTTTCAATTCCTTGATTGAGAAATAGTTGGCGCAAATAGTGATCGTTGATGGTGTTTACATCGTTGCAAATATACGGTTTACCTTCTTCTGCCAAAGAAAAAAAGTTTTTTGCCGCCAGCACATGCGTGTCTATGCGTTGCATATTCTTTTTTTCCTTGGTGATGCCGGGTGCCGTCCATTCGTGAATAATCGACCAGTAATGTCCGCTTACACATTGCAAGTATTGCACTCGACTGGCATGTAGCGTTTTACCCATGTCAGCAAACATGCTGTCTATAAAGGTTTGGAAACTATCAGCTTGCAGCATGGCTGATGAAACGCGAGAAAAAAGCTCAACAAAGGGGCTTTTTTGGGTGTCGTCAAGCAGCTGCTGTGCGTGTTCTGATGGCTTTCTGCGCAGTACAGGAAAATCACATTCATTGCTATTTGAATTATGGTCATGCATCAGTAAAACATCCTCACATGGCTTTGGTCAGCTTTTATCTTTTATCAGTTTTTGCTTTTAAGGCGACACAGTCTAGCTTTCGTGGGGAATTTGAAACAGTTTTATGCCAAACGCTCACAAATTTGCTCCAAAAATCCTCATTTCAGCAAAAGGCTTTGATTAAGTCTTACTCTGCAAAGCAACGCCATTATTTTTCGTATTTTCGTATGTAATTCGTAGTCTAACACTATACAATTTCACTTGTTGTGTCAAGAAAACACCCGTGTTTTAATTCAGTATCTTTGTATACAAAATTCTTGTGGTCGATGTTGTTGTTTGCTGTGTAAATATAAGGAAATGCTGATTAATTCATCCGGAGAGGAAGGTCTCCGCTCCTCCACCCCGACTACGAGATCAAGGGGGATAATCCCCTTTGGAAACCCTATCGCGCCTTATTTTCAACTTGTTGAAAATAAGGCGAAACAAATTACGTTTTTAGTAATACTCTGTAATAAAAGACATTTAAAAGAATTTTTCGTAAGAAAAATTCGCATGAAAGTTTTTTGGAAAGGGGGT
>CAYJJP010000321.1:0-3063 GCA_964370525.1 uncultured Desulfovibrionaceae bacterium
CAAAAGTTCCCCTTCCCCCCTCACAAAAAAATAATTAATCAGTGTATCCTTAACTCTCAATGGAAAAATTGTCCCTTGACTTTTACGTGTTTTTTGCATATGGCAACGAAATGGACACTGTACTGAATCTTTTTTTCACCTATTAACCAAAGAGAGTGAAAATGAACAGAAGAACTTTTTTAATAAACAAAATGCGAATGTTAGCTCTTGTTGCCGCTAACTCCTGCCTTGCAAGCTCAGGTCTTTTTTTACCCACAAGAGTCTTGGCCGGCTCTGAGCCAAATGTCAGCGTTGTAAAAGGTGAGGCTGCTGCGGCAACACGGGCGGCCGTTGAAGCCATAGGCGGTATGCAACGCTTTGTAAAAAAAGGGCAAAAAGTGGTCATTAAGCCCAATATGAGCTTTGCCCAAGGAATCGCAAGTGCCACCACAACGCACCCTATGGTGTTGCGTGAAGTGCTCATCATGTGCAAGGAAGCCGGTGCGGGTAGGGTGCGTGTGCTTGACCATGGTCTGCAAAGTGTAAAGCTCTCGCTTGAGCGTTCCGGCATCTTGGCAGCGTGTGAGGGTGTGGAAAAAGGCATTTGTCATCATCTTATGGCGGAAAATTTCTATAAAACACAGGCTATTTCAGGTGCCAAGGAAATGCACGAAAATGCTTTTATGCGTGATGTGCTTGATGCTGATGTCGTTATTGCCGTGCCTGTAGCCAAAAGTCATAGTAGTGCCGGGGTTTCTCTTTCGCTCAAAGGGCAGATGGGGCTGATATATAGCCGTTACCCCATGCATTCACGCTATGACTTGGCGACATCCATTGTGGATATGAATTTGGTTGTTAAGCCGCACCTTGCGGTTATAGATGCTACACGTGTGCTTACCACCAATGGGCCAAGTGGGCCGGGTAATGTTATCAAACCTAGTGAAGTTATTGCCAGTGCTGATCCTGTAGCTGCAGATGCTACGGCCGTGTCCCGTTATAGATGGTATGACCAAAAGATTAAACCGCAGCAGGTGGGGCACATTCGCATGGCGCATGAACGTGGCCTTGGGCGTATGGATATAGAGAATATGCGCATTGCTGAATTAAGTCTTTAATCGCAGCTCTGTGCTTAATATGAAAATAAGACGTATAATCCAAACCGTCACCCTTGGACTGTTTGTCTATTTGCTATGGCAAACTGCATTTCCTCTTGGGCAAAATGTCATACCGCCGGATATTTTTCTGCGTCTTGATCCCTTGGTGTCCGGTTTTATGCCATTGCTGGTGCGTCAAGTTTTGCCTGCTTTATTTGCCGGCATTGCAGTGCTTATATTAAGCGTATTTGTGGGACGCATTTTTTGTGGCTATATCTGCCCCATGGGTACGACGCTTGATGTGTCACGCATTTTTTTTCGTAACAGTCAATCACGGCTTGTTGTGCCTTTCTTTTTGCGGTACATAAAATTTTTTGTGGTCACTGCTCTTGGAATTGCGGCATTTTTTGGAGTAAATCATCTTTTTTGGGGTTCACCCATTGCCTTAATAACACGTTTTTATTCATTGCTTATTCACCCAATTTTTACACTTTTGGCACATGAAGGGCTTGAGTTTGTTCGCCCCATTGCTCAAGTGCAAGAGATTTCCCTTTTTGCCTATGCTCAACTTGATGTGCGTGTTTTTCAGACAGTTTATTTTATAGCCGGATTTTTCCTCAGTCTCTTCGTGCTGGAGCGCATACGCCCACGTTTTTGGTGTCGCTATCTTTGCCCGGCCGGTGCCATTTTATCTCTTTTGTCGTGGCGTCCTTTGTGGCGTCGTCGTGTACATACGTGCGTTGGTTGCGGAAAATGTGTAACTGCCTGTCCTGTCGGTGCCATATATCCGCAAGGGCATAAAACTCAGCATCGTGAATGCATAAGCTGTAGAACTTGTGTGCATACTTGCCCGGTGAACGGCGTGCATTTTGCGTGTAAGGATGCGCAGCAACAAAACATCAAACCGGCAAAAAATGTCGAAATTGACGATGTTGCACTTTTATCACGATCACAACCAAGTCTTGATTTGCCCTCTCGTCGAGCTTTTTTGTTGGCTGCCGGCACAGGCACCGCCCTTGCCGGGCTTGGATTTATCAATGCCGGTTCATTTTTGCCAAACACAGCCAAAGCATCGCTGGCGCAACTTGGTTTTATCCGCCCGCCCGGTGCTTTGCCCGAGGCCGAGTTTTTACGTCGCTGTATACGCTGCGGGCAGTGTATGAAGGCTTGTCCCACCAATGGTTTGCAGCCGGCGTGGAGCATATGCGGACTGGAAGGCATGTTCAGTCCGCAACTCATGTCACGAATAGGTCCTTGCGAACCGGAGTGTAATGTCTGTACACAAGTTTGTCCCACCGGTGCTCTTGTGCCTTTGCCCTTAGTGGATAAGCGAGTGGCGAAAATCGGCACCGCCGTGGTCTATCCTGAGTTATGTCTTGCATGGGCGGAAGGGCGTAGTTGTGTGGTTTGTCAAGAAGTTTGCGCTTATGGTGCTGTGCAGGTTAAGCCTTACGGTGATAAAAAAGTCCCCGTTCCCATTATTACCCAACATAAATGCTTTGGCTGCGGCTTTTGTGAGCGACATTGCCCTGTGCGCATCCCGGCCATAGCTGTGCAACCCTTAAATGCCTTGCGCTTAACACACAATACCTATAGCCAAGAAGCGAAAAACGCCGGCCTGGATCTTGTGCCTGTGTCCTTACGTCCGCATGTGGAGGTCTTGCCTTCAGCCTTACCCAAGGGGGGATTGCCTCCGGGGTTTAGTGATTAAAGACCTCTGCGCAATTCATTGCGCAAGGTCTTTGGAGTGTTGACGATAGTCAATGCGACCGAAAATCAAGAATAGGCGGAGCTTTGCTTCGCCGTTAAGTGGTTGATTTTCGTGCCTTTACCTCTGCACACTCATTTTAGTAGTTATATGTAAATATATATTTTGCACTAAAAATCTATATTTGAAAATAACTGTGCAGAGGTCTTGATTAGGGAAACGAGGACTAATTGGTCGAAGCTGAGATTTAAAACACTAACGCCGCGTAAACTCCGTTCAGGA
>CAYJJP010000322.1:0-3062 GCA_964370525.1 uncultured Desulfovibrionaceae bacterium
ATTTCTTGCTTAGAAAGGAAGACCAGCCAGAACTTAGCAAGGATAAGGATTGGCGTTCATTGTATCTTTTAGATTGAAAGCATTAGGCATAAGTTATGTGTTTAGTGATAAAACAGTCTAGCAGTCATATGCCTTTAGCAAGGTGTTGCAAATATTTTAATTATTGTACCACTAACCTGTCTTTTTGATTAAACATACTTTGGATTTGCATATTTTGGTAATTTTTTATAGGCTTTAGAAATGATATAGATTATGCTTGGGGTGTGTATATCTTGTTAACCAACTACGATGACATAGACGTCTTGCTTTGCATAGATTGGTAAAATTGTTAATTTCATAAAGTAAGAAACGTCCAGTACATGGGGAATTTGCCAATTTTAACAGTAAAAGACTATGAAGTTGGAATATTAAAAAATGTACATTATGTGCATTTTTAATATCGCATATAATATACAAACTATTTTAAGTGAGGTGCTTATGGTATTTCTTACTCCATACTTACAAAAAGAATTTGACCGAAACCTCAAATCAATTCCTATTGCTGATTTAGAATACCCTAATTCTATGGTAAATATAAAAGAAGTTTTACTTGCACACTATCATATTGTTGACTATTTTTTAAATAATGATGCAGAAAATGAAAAGAAAGTAGGCGGTATAGGCATAAAAGACACTAATATGCTATGTTCAGCTCTTAGTCGACAAGCATGGTGTAAAAATCCCAAAGATTGTTTTGAAGTTTGTGCAACTGTATTATATGGTTTAATACAAAATCATCCTTTTTTTGACTGTAATAAGCGTACCGCTATTTTAACAGCCTTTCATCTTTTGCACAAACAAGGAAGAATTCCAAGTGTAGCACACTCACTTTTCGAAAAACTAACCATAAATATTGCTACAGACAACTTGTCAAATTATAAAAGATTTAAAGGGCTTTTAAAGAAAGAAAATGGTAAAATACAAGTTATTGCTGCTTATCTAAAAAGCGGAACAAGAGCAATTGAGCACGACAAACCAAGAATTACATTTAGAGAGCTAAGAAAAATTCTTGTAAGATATAATATATCTTTAGAAAATCCTAACAAAGGATATATTGATGTCTATAAAGCAGAAGAAAAAACTACTTTTTTAGGATTTGGTAAATCACTTAAAAAAACAAAGCTTTTTAGAATAGGGTATCAGGGAGAAAACAGAGAAGTAGATGCTGGTGCGCTTAACAGGCTAAGACAAAAAACAAGTTTAACACTTGGTGACGGACATGATTCTGCTACTTTTTATCGAGGTGCTGAATCTCTGCCGGATTTAATTGAAGAGTATAGTGGAATGCTTAGAAGTTTAGCTGATAAATAATTAATTTGATATGACCGTTGTTTGTTTACGCTTGCAAGGACGTTCAGCTTTTTTTATAGGTAGGATTGTATATACACTGTGTTGACAAAGGCAAAAATGCAACTTACTTTCCCTACATGGAGGAAACACCATGAGCGCAACAGCAACCATAAATCTGCGTATTTCCGAAGCAGAAAGAGACCTTATAGACCATGCCGCACAAAGTGTCGGGAAAAGTCGTACAGCTTTTATTTTAGAGCATAGTCTTAGCATGGCAGAAGAAATCATGCTTGACCGCACTCGTTTTACCCTTGATGCTCAGCAATGGGAAGCCATGCAAGAAGCCTTGGATACGCCCCCATCCAAGGCACAGTTGGCAGGTCTGCAAAAACTTCTTACGGTTAAAGCTCCTTGGGATGTGTAAAGACGTATGGTGGATTTAAACATTTCAGCACCTGCGCCACTTTCAGCACAGCATGACTTCAGCTCGTTTTCTTGCGGGGAGCATTCTCTTAATATTTGGCTTAAGCAACGAGCTTTAAAAAATGAAAAATCAGGCGCAAGCCGCACCTATGTGGTGTGTGTCGAAAATGCTGTGGTAGGATATTATTCTTTAGCTGTAGGAAGCATTGAGCACAAGTTTACCCCTAGCAAGCTCAAGCGAAATATGCCTGACCCCATTCCTGTTATGATACTGGCTCGCCTTGCCGTTGACACTTCCCATGCAGGAAAAAACATCGGTACTGGCTTGTTGCGTGACGCTCTCATGCGTACTATGCAAGTTGCGGACATTGCTGGTATCCGTGCTTTGCTTGTCCATGCTCTTAATGATGCCGCCGCTGCCTTTTATATGCAACGTGGCTTTGTCGCATCTCCATATGATTCACGCATTCTGTTTTTGCCACTAACGCATAACGCAAAGTAGTAGAAAGCGGTACACAATCGGATACCGCTTTTCCGTTTTAACCAGTCTTGCTTTTATCTACAACTCTCCTTCTGGAATATGGGGGATGTCAGGTCGTATTTCAAAGCTCCCCCAAGAGTGCGCTGGGCTTGGCTCTGGTTTGGGGCTGGGGTTTGTCTTGTTTTTTATATTGTCAGCTTTGGCTTTTTTGTCTGCCTTGGTCTCCGCTTTTTTGTCTGCGGCTCGCTTATATTCATTCAAATAACGGGCAAGAGTGGCGGATTTTATCTCAATGCCTTTTTCCTGTAGTTTCTGTATGATTTCTTGTGTCTCAAATCCACGTTGTTTCATGCGCTCCAATGTGGGGGCAAGGGCAAATATGGCTTCACGCACAGTGAGGGTACGGTTGCCGTCGAGGGTGATTTTAGGCTGTCTTAATTTATTCAGCTCTTGTCCAATGGCTTTTACTTGAGATGCGGTGAGTGTCATAAATTTTCTCCTGTTTTTGTCTTATGTTGATGATTACTATTCAGGGTGTCTTTTGCCTTTGGGTTATCACGGTTAAGCGGAACGCTTGCCCACAGTTTACGAAGTAAACTATAGTGGGCTATAGCTTTGCCTTCTGCAAAGACTGCCAGCGGACAAAGTCCCTACCTCATACGAAACGCAGGGCGACCCGTAGATTGTTGTGTAGGTGCGGTGGTCTGTGCTTTTTGCTCAGCCTCTAGCTTGGCTTCACGTTCCTGATGCTCTTTTTTTCGCTCAGCCCAAAACTCTTCATGCAAAGGGGCAATGCTTGGATGCGTTATGAAAAGACGGTCTTGGTCAA
>CAYJJP010000323.1:0-3058 GCA_964370525.1 uncultured Desulfovibrionaceae bacterium
CCGCCGCTATTGATGGTGGTGTCAGTGGCAGAGCCGCCGCTAAATACATCTTGCACGCCGCCGCTATTGATGGTGGTGTCAGTGGCAGAGCCGCCGCTAGAGACATATTGGTAGCCGTTGTCACTGATGAATGTGGAAGTGGCAGTGCCGCCGCTAAAGACATATTGGTAGCCGTTGTCACTGACGAATGTGGAAGTGGCAGAGCCGCCGCGAAAGACACTTTGCACGCCTCCGCTGATGGTGGTGGAAGTGGCAGAGCCGCCGCTTGAGATGAATTGACTACCGCCGCTGTTGATGAATGTGGAAGTGGCAGCTCCTCCGCTTGAGATGACTTGGCTACCGTCGCTGTTGATGGTGGTGGAAGTGGCAGTGCCGCCGCTTGAGACCTCTTGCCAGCCGTTGTTGATGGTGGTGTCAGTGGCAGATCCGCCTTCATAGATGGTTTGTGTGCCGCCGCTTACTGTTTCATTAGTGACAGCACTGCTCGAGTATGCAGTGCCTACTTCACTAGTAAAAGCATATGCCAAATGTGGCAACACCATACCCTGCACAAGGTTCATAGCTAAAAGCCCTGCGGCAATGTATTTTCCGCCTGCATGGCGACAAGATGAGGCAAATTGATAGAATAATCCACCATGGGAAATGGGCAGATTTGAAACATAAACAGAAGAAATAGCGGAAGAAATATAAGCAGAAGAATGAGTAGCATAAAGCGAAGCACCGCTCATGCCAAAATCATACGCATTAGCACTGCAAGCAGAAGTAGCAGACATAAACACAATATCATCAAGAGTAAGCTGTTCGCCAATGTGCGCCGAAACAAGGGAATTGGGCAAATAACATGTCAATGTGCTTATGCCTGAAATAGGGATTTCAATGGCTGCGTACTGAGATTTTTCGGTATTGGTAGCCGCTGTTTTAGTAGCTTTTACCGTATACGCTCCATTTGGAACTATGTAAATGCCTTCGTTTACAGTATAGTAAGGATTACTTTTAAAATCATTGGTATTATGTGCTAAGTTCTTCTTTTTTGTATCTTTTTCTTGGCTTTTATGCATCAGGTAGCTCCGACATCATTTGGTTCTGATTGTTTATCTTGTGTCATAATACTGTTTTTTTTAAGCAATGGCAAGAAAAGTATCTGCCACAATTATTTTTTTGAATGCCAGAAAAAATTCAAATAATACAACTGCGCTAATTGCAAAAAATATAAGAAAAAGCAGGGCAAAGAGGATAAACGCTACCCCTTAATAAAACGAACCGGCTTTATGGTGTGGCTTAGAGGTAGATTGAAGAATTAAAAGCAAAAAATGTTTTTTACAGTGTAAATTCCATGCTTTTTTGTGTAAGAGTGCGGTTTAATTGCTAGGGGGAGGTATATCCCCCTAGACTCATAAATTCTCAGAAATTAAGTGCTTTAAGCAATTAAATTCCGCAAGGTAAGCTTGCCGCACGTATTGCGAGCTCATCCATTTTTTTCACAGTATTTTCTATATATGTAATTTCCTTTTCTGTAACTTCATTCCAAAACTTTATATGCTTGCCCCAAAGAGCCCACCTTAGAGCGTGAAAAGAATTCCACGCAAAGCCCATCCAGCTGGCATAATTTGCATTGAGTATATTTTTCGTCACATAAACTTTCCCAGCATTGACAGCAGAACTTGTACCATACGCCAAGGCAAGCATAATGCGAAAACGTGGATTTAAGCGTAAAGGCATGGTATCCAACAAAGTTTTACCAAAAGGTGCATCATAGATTTAAGTTCTCTGCATAACTATTTTACATTTTTTACTTGCAAATATTTGTAATATTATATAATATTATCAAATCAAGCAAGGAGATTACCATGAAAAACCGCAACAAAGTAATTTTTGGATTAGTTGACCACTCAGTTAGTCGTCGCAAGCGTGCCAATGAATTTTTGGATGATGTGAATAAACTCGTAGATTGGCGTCCTATTACAAAGTTCCTTGATAAAAAGTTGCAACGTAAGGCAAATGCGTTGGTAATCCAAGTTATCCTGCTTTTGCTCGTTTCACCGGTTTTTCCCTTGATCAAGATGTTCCTGATGAAACAACCATTTGTCGTTTTCGCAATGGATTGATTGCTCTCAATGTTCTGGGTGAGCTTTTGAACATGATTAATCTTCAATTTGAAGAAAAAGGACTTCTCGTGCGTGAGGGAGGGATTGTGGATGCATCGCTGGTGGAATCGGCTTGTCGACCACGAAAAGTTGTAGACATTGCGCCTATTGATCGTGATGAAGATGGGCAAGGTGAAAATATTACCGGTAAAAGTAAAAAAAGCATACAAGTTGTGGATGTTACGCCTACAAACAACACCCAAAAGATACAAGTCGTGAATGTTATGTCCGACAAGCTTGAAAATGCAAAAGATGTTAATGTTACATCAAAAGCTGCTAAAGATGTGATAAAAAAAGAAAATCCACAAGATTGCATAGTCACATACTCAAAAGACGAAGATGCTTCTTGGTTAAAAAAAGGCAAAAAAACTGTGTATGGCTATAAAGTTCACGTGGTTACAGACGCAACAGACGGTTTCTTTCTGGGCGGTCATACCACACCGGCAAACATGTCGGACACGGACGAATTTAAACAACTTGTGGATGAAGTAAGACTTATGCCTAATGCTGTCCTTTAAGTATCTGTGATGTTTTCTTTTTCTTGGTCTTGCACTGCAAATATGCTGATAACAGTCCGTGACTATTGGAAAACAAGTCAGGGTTACAAAAATGGGTTACAAGAGTACATGCTGTTAGATGCATTTAGATGTCCTCAGATGCACTTTAACTTCCTGAAAACTTAGGTGATACGGCACATTGAGGTAGTTCTTTTTCAACTGTCTGTTAGCAAGAGGCGCAATTGCCTCCGCTACATCCGCTACACTTACTTTTCGGGGCTTGTGTTTGAGGTGCGCTACTTGTTTCATCAGAGCCATAACCTGCCGCAGCGTTTCGGCGTTTACTGGGGCGGGAAATTAGCTTTTGACATTGCTTGGTTTGGCATTTAGGGCAAGTGGGCAGTTCGTTTCCGAAAA
>CAYJJP010000324.1:0-3019 GCA_964370525.1 uncultured Desulfovibrionaceae bacterium
TACTTAGTAATTTTGCATAACATTTACGCATTGGGGACAGTATGATCTCTTGGAAAAAAATTTTTACCAAAGATGGCTTACCTTGGAAAGATCATTCTTCTTTTAAAGAATATATAGAGATCAATACCTTTGATGACCTCTATAATTTTCTCAATGCCGTGCACATTCGCCATTGCCTTGTTAAGCCCTATCAATCGGTGAAAGACTATCCCTTGGTGGAAGCGCGTGAACTTTTACCCTCTTTTGATAATGACATGTGGGAATATGCGAACTTACCCGGGTTTTCCTTAGTCGCTTTCGGGCGTCCTTTGGACTATCTTTCTGAGATTTTTCAATATGATATTATTCACCCCATCTTAAACGTGGCGTATAATTCGGAAGGTGCATCCTGCCCCCTTGAAGAGCCCATCAAAAAATATAATATACAAACTTTAGCCTCACGCTTACCACGCATCATGCATGAGTCCTTTCGCCAAAATTGCGGACGTTTAGACACATCATTACTCGATTATTACCCCATGCTCTTACCCTACCTCTTACGCCTTGATCGTGCCCATGTTCTCTCCCTTGACGGAGCAAATCAATTTTACCTAAGCGGTATTTTTGCCTCCTTCCCTTCGGATATTGACAGTGAACTCAAACGTTTTGGCATGCGCATGGGTAAGTTTCGTTATGGCGACAATGACATGTATGAACGCAACAGAACATTCGTTTATCAATACCTCATGGAATTATATGGATTCCCCGTGGTTTCGGAAAGGCGCACGTCCAGCGCTCTTTTTGCACGCAAACTGCACAAAATGGGTGAGAAATTTCTCTTGCGCGTCCTTGGTCAAACAGACAGAACCATTACCACCTACATTGGCGATGGCGGTCATAGTCGCTATCCGAAAGTAGAAAAAATCGCACTCATAAGTCTTGATAAAGATCAACAAGATGCCATTCAAACCATTGCAAACGGCGGTTTTTTTGTAGATGAAGACAAACGTGTGGTCATAATTCGCATAACCTATCATCAGCACGCTTATAATGCAACCAATGTGCGCCAAGACCGTGCGCTCTCTGTAGTGTCTCAAGAAATTTTGCATCCCCTCACAGGTGAATCTTTGCAAGGCCTTAATATTATAAGAGATAGCACAAATATGTTCCTACGCCTCAATGACATTGTGCGCGGTGAATACATGGGGCGCATTGTGTACAAAAAAACTGAAGTGCTGGAAAATACAGACACCGAAGATAAAAGGCTCAAATTCCTCTATACTTGGCTCACCAAGCATCAAAGACGCATTATTTTTTATAGTGACGACTTTTTTGCCAAAGTAAGCCATGTGGTCGAAGGATATTTGCACAATGAAGAAAAAGAACATGTTTTTGAAAAAATGCGCGAACTTAAGCGTGAAGTGCAAGATAGATATGGCTACATCCAGCAAGCAAGAAAGGTTCGAGAACTGGAAGAAATTGCAAAGCGAAATGTCAAAGGCGTCAGTATTAGCTATCGCCAGATGATGCAATGCGCTGCTCGTGTATTACTTGAACTTTCACACGAAATAGTGCAATTTATCCCATCGCTCGTTGATACAATTATCAGTAATATTGATGGTATTTTAGCAAATCGCTATATAGTACGAACCTATATCGAATGCCCTGAATGTGACTTAACTGAGGCCGGCGCTGAAATTCGCAAAAATTATCGACGCATCATAACATTACGAGACACCTTCGTGTCCGTGCGCAAAAGCCGCATAGGCAAAGTAGAATAAACAATATGCCACACGCCTTTTACATTCCTCCAAGCCATTGGCCACAAACAAATGACAACTGCCTGCTTGAAGGCAGTGAAGCCCGCCACCTTATGCAAATATTACGCTTGCAAGTAGGTGAAGAAGTACAAATTCTTGACGGAGAAGGACGCATTGGCATCTGCCAAATTACTAAACTTAGCAAGCGTGAAGTCAGCTTACAACTTACACATACGGAATTTTTCACGCGCCCATCCTCCCTTCCCATCATGGCTCTTGCCTTCAGCAAAGCCACCAGGCGAGGTTTTTTCATGGAAAAAGCCGTGGAACTTGGCGTACATGAAGTGTGGCTCTGGCAAGGGGCACACAGTCAAGGCAAAATACCGCTAGAAATCAAAGAACACTGGCAAAATCAATGTATTGCAGCCATGAAACAATGCCGCAACCCGTGGCTACCCACTGTACGCATTCTACAAGGCGGCGTCGAAACACTCATGCAAGAAAGCAAAGCCTGCACCCACACCTTCCTCCCCTATGAAGGACAAGATAATGTCCCCATGCTCACCCACGACATGCTCGGCCAAGAAGGCCTCAGCCTCTACGTCATTGGGCCGGAAGGCGGATTTTCCTCCGATGAAAAAAAACTCTTCCACAACAACAATTTTCAGTATATAAGCCTTGGCAAACGAGTGCTACGCTGCGAAACCGCCGCCCTACTCTGCCTCGGCCTTCACTGGTGGGCAACCCAACAATAATGACTAAATACACATACGACATAAAAGGAGATAACAATGTTTGATGATGAATTACAAATGCTTACAACATTTATTTGGGCCAATCCCGGCACAACCCCCTGCAGCGTTTTGGACATTTTAAACTATGAAAAAAAAGCAGCACTATATGACTTTTCTACCAATGAAAACGTTGATAAAAGTACATTATTTAATATTTTTCGATTGGCGTATGCCCTAGACGAACTACACGCAGCTACAATTTTTAACCCAATGATGGACACCTACTTTGATGAAACCCCAGAAGTAGACAAAACTGACGCTTTTTTGAAAGACCTACAAAATGAACTTGGCATTGAAGATTTCAATGCCTTGGATAACATAAAACAAGACCCCGTCTTCGATGGGCTTGTCAAACAATTAATATCACTTATCAAAAAACTCAATAACGACGACACACCCGAAAGACTCAAAGAACTCTACAAAGCACGCGTACACGCTCTGCAAACTGCACAAAAAAGACACAATACCCTCTATACTTTGTTGTTT
>CAYJJP010000325.1:0-3013 GCA_964370525.1 uncultured Desulfovibrionaceae bacterium
AAAGTACATAAAATTACTCGGTGTGATAAATGGTGTGATAAAAAATATTTTTTTATATCTAACACGTTAAAATATAAAACACATAAGCCCGCCTCCTAAGCGGTAGGCCGCAGGTTCGATTCCTGCCGAGCGCACCATAAAAAACTCCCCGTAATCTAAATATAAATTAGTGGGGAGTTTTTGAAAGTAGTTTTGTTTGTAGCGATGTATGCGCAATTAGCCCATACACTGAAATGTTTTTTTTGTAGCTTTGCACACCGGGCAACGCCACGTGTCGTCCGGTAATTCCTCAAATTTTGTGCCCTTAGCAATTTTACCACGCTTGTCACCACGGTCTGGGTCGTACACGAAGCCGCAATTGGCGACTTGGCATCTCCACATGTCTTTTGGCTCTGACATAATGTTTCTCCTCATTTCTGATTTCTTGTTGAAAAACCGTCATCCCTAATATTGCTCTAAAAAACATCGGCCAAGGAAAAATTTCACAGTGCATGAATTTTAGCATGGTGCTCTATGAAGTGAATAGCAAAGCTAAATTCTTAATTGTCCTTTTTACCGGAGCATCTAGCGCATATACCATCGTATTCAATGCGTGCGCCGGTAATGTTAAATCCGTCTACATGTATGCCCTTTATTGAGGGCGCCTCTTGAGGATGTAAAACATCTCCAACGCAACCGCATTCAGTGCACCTTACATGTTGATGCCAAGAAGTGTCAGCATCAAAGCGCTTGGTATTGCCGGCAGATTCTAGTTTAAGAATTTCGCCTGTTTCCGCTAAAAACTCTAAATTCCTGTACACAGTACCCAAGCTTATGCGCGGCATTTTTTTGCGCACAATACTATATAGCTCATCGGCCGTGGGGTGTGTTTTTACTTTTCGTAACTCTTCCAAAATTATAGCACGTTGCCTTGTCATTCTAACTTGACTCACTTGAAATTCCTCCATTTCGATAATCGTTATCATTAGTGATGAAAAAGGTCAACGGAAAAAATAGCTTTCTTTTCAAAAAACTTTGTTGAATATACTTATTGTTTCTTTTTGAGGTATTTTATTCAATATAAATGTTCAAAATTTGCTATTGTCAACACAAAAAAATGTTTATAACATGATTTATTGTGCAATATCAAACGTTTGTTAAAAAACTTGTTTGTTTTGCATGATTAATGTATTTAAATAAATGTCGTTGCAATATTAATTTAAAAATGGGTGAAATATGAACACAAAAACTTTGGAATATACTTACAAACATACGCAAACTGAGGCTACCACAGGATATTTTTCGTGTGAACCACCAGCTTCCATGAATCTTGAGCAGTGTTTGGATTATTTATGCGCAGCACCTCTTGATGACTTTATGCATAGAAAAGTATTACAGGAGCTTATGGGGAAGTCCCTCATGGAGTTACGGCGATTTTGGGAGGCAGCGTGCGAGGAAGCTTCTTGCGCGGACAATAAAAAGGCCATTGTGAAGACCTTACTTGCACAGTGCGCCATTTTGCATACATTGCATGCAGAGCTATTGCAAGAGATTGACATGACAGAAGTTTATGAGAATCACTCAGATTTTACGCCGCTACCATACATAGCTTGGAGAACACAGCAAGACAGAGATTTGCACAGCACGTGGAGTAAGTTTTTCGTGGCTAACATTACCGAGCATGAAAAATTGCCGCATCCCGAAGAGATGGATGATGAAGATTTACGTCCCTTATATACAGCGCATGATATGGAAAGTTTAGAAAAAAATGTACCGCTGAGTTTGCATGAACTACATATTCGTTACCAAGAAACTCCCGGCATTGCTTGGTCTAGACCCGAGGCGCAAGACACAGCCCAGCGAGCATTGCAGTTACTACTTGAAAATGGTGTACTTAACGGCGTTGAAATGCGCCATGAGGCATCTCTTTCGCCTATTGCTTTGCAGCGCGCATGGTCATTGAAAACGCAAGTGGAAAATGGGCGTAATAATTTTATTCTTGAGGGTGAGGCAACAACTTATGGACGTGGCCTTTCTTTAGCTCAGACCAGAGCTTCTTATGCCATGGAAATGATTGAACGTGCTTCAGCATACCCAAGCGTTAAAGATCATAAGATTTTGGAGCGTGACGGATCTATTACGCTATATCATGCACGTTATAGCGAGCTTGTGCAGCAAGGGCACAATGTGCTTGATCCAAACAATCTTCCCTTAGATGCGCCCTATGCCGATGCGCCGCTTTACTGGCTAGAGGCTCGTTGTGCGCCGATTTCCGTAAAGGAAAATTGTGATGATACCATATTTGTACCGGCGCAGTTTGTATTTCTTTTTAGTAACTTAGATGAAGTAAGTTTGCTCATGCAGCCAAGTTCCACCGGGCTTGCTTCCGGCAACAGCCTTGCTGAAGCTAAGGTTGCAGCGCTTACGGAAATTATTGAACGTGATGCAGAGGCAACAATGCCATATGATCGCCGCCGTTGCTTTGTGTTAAAAGCGCGTGATGAGCGTATTGCGGGTTTACTTGAAGATTATGAATCTCGTGGTATCCATGTGCATTTTTTAGATATAACCACTGAATTTGGCATTCCGTGCTATCAGGCATTTGTGCTTGATAAAAAGGGGAGGGTGATTCGTGCAACAGGAGCCGGTCTTTCGGGGCAAAAGGCTGTACTTGCAGCCCTCACTGAAGTTCCTTATGCGTATCCGCACGGTCCGCAGTCAGGCCCGGCCATTAAAGGTCTTGAAGAGAGAATTTTGGAAGATTTGCCTGATTATACCTTGGAATCACCTACTCGTAATCTCGCCTTAATGGAGGAAATATTGCATCTTCATGGGTATTTGCCTTCATATGTTGATATCACACAACGAGATTTGGAAATGCCCGTGGTGCGGGCGCTCATCCCCGGGCTTTTGCTTGGTTCTGAAATGGATAGGTTTACTCGCATTAGCAAACGACTGTACCGTAATTACTTGCGCATGTATGAAAAAGCATAGAGAAGCAAACACTGATTGAAGGCCTTTGCACAATTATTTT
>CAYJJP010000326.1:0-2997 GCA_964370525.1 uncultured Desulfovibrionaceae bacterium
TGTTTGTGTTCAAACAATAGACTGCCCTAAAACTTCAAACATAGTTGCTGGAACTCTAAACTAATTAATAGGGATTGAAATATATCCCTCTTTTTAAAAAGAAAGGAAAATATGTATAACTTAAATCAAGTTGTTAATGGTATAACAGTATACCTAGACAATGAAATATTAAATAAAATAACAGGTTGGCAAAAATGGGTATTAGGTGCAGGTGTAGGTATATCTATAACTAGAGCAACTGATATATTTAATCAACTAAAAGAAAATAATATTGTTAAATCTATGAATTTAGTAAATGAAAATAACGAAATAGATGTAGATACAATAATGGTAGAAATGAAAAAACAAGCAGAAAAGAGTGCAATAACATTTAATGTACCTTTAATAGGTAACTTAACTTTAAATAAAGATGATTTAGAAAAATTGCATACTTATATAAGAGGTTAATATGTGTGGATGTGAAGAAAAATGTAATTTTGGTGTAGTAACGGCAAATCAACAATTAATGTATGACAAATTAAAATATATTGAAGATTATTTAAATAAATTAGCACCAATTATAAACAATATAACAGTAGATGTCGAAAAAATATTATTAGCAGTGTCTAAAGTAGATTATGTAGAGCCTGTTAATGAAATTGCCGATGTCGGCAAAATGGTAAAGAAGGGAGCGAAGAAAAATGCATAGAGTAAAAATGTATATGGATAAAATTATAGAAAAAGGTTCTAAAGAAGATATGGAACAAATAGAAGAATATTTTTATAAATTAATGTGTAAAGTACACATGGCTGACCCAGAAATGACTAATTGGATAAAAGATGAAATGATGATTATGGCAAATGGTAAAGTTTTAACTGAAGATATGATTGATATGGATAATTTTAAGTGGTCTATTGAAGATACTGATGGAGTTAAAACACAATATGGTTGGAATTTGCCAAATGTTGAATTTAATTATTTGTCTAATCATTTTTATAATTTATATCATGAAATAGAAGAAGATGATACTAAAATATTAAAAATGGTTCACAAAAAACTTACTGAATATCCTGATAGTGCTTTCAATATGTGGATGCACAATAGAAAGTAGAAATACTTTCTTTTTTGTGATATACTATGAAATATAAGGAGGATAAGACAAATGAGTTCGAAAGTTTATGATGTGCTTAAATTTGTAGCACAAATAGTATTGCCAGCACTTGGAGTTTTATACTTTTCTTTATCGCAAATATGGAAATTTCCATTCGGTGAAGAAATAGTAGGTACTATTACAGCAATTGATTTATTCTTAGGTGCTATATTAGGGATTAGTACAGCAAATTATGAAAAAAAATAAAAAGGAGTTTAGATGAACAAATTTGATGTAATTGGATTTTTTCAAGAAGATGGTTTTCTTAGTGATAAAGGAAGAAGATACATTAATATTTTAAGGGAAAACGATACAGAGTTATGTTTAGCTTTAATAAATATTTTAAGAACTAAACAAGGAGAAGTAACAGACATTCAAATGATTTATATAAATGCTATATTAAAAGAATTTAATAAAAGATGTAGAGGAATGTTAGATAGTGAAAGACTATTTGGAAAGGAAAGATAATGGAAGAAAAAACAAGTTTAAGTATTGAAGAATATGAAAAAGAATATAATACAAATTTAAGTATTGATGCAATACAAAGAATAGCGGTTGAAAAACCGATAACAAAGGAAGGGATAGAAGGCAATGAGTAAAGTAATAGAATATACATTAAAAGATAGATATGCATTAACTAGTGGATTTGGTTGGAGAACTTACCAATATGAAGGAAGAACAATAACTGAATTTCATAAAGGTTGTGATTATGGTACTTATGGTGTTGTAGTTCCTGTATATGCTTTAGAAGAAGGATATGTAAATTGGGAAGGTGCTGGAGGAAGTGCTGGAAATTATTTACAAATAGATTATCCTAGATTAGGTATGAATATTAGATATTTGCATTTAGATAGTAAATCAGTATCTAAAGGAGCAAATGTTAAAAAAGGTGATATTATAGGTTATGTTGGTACTTCAGGACAATCAACTGGTATTCATTTACATTTAGACATGAAACCTTATGAAGGTGATTATATAGACCCAGAAACATATAATTATACTGAAGCAGTAAAACCTGAACCAACTCCAGAACCAATAGTAGATATTTTAGATTTAACTAAAAGAACTATAAGAGGAGATTTTGGTAATGGCGAAAATAGAAAAGATGCTTTAGGTTCTAATTATGATGAAGTTCAAAAACAAGTAGATTTAAATTATGCTAACGGAACTACTAATTGGGATAATGTAAAATTATATTAAAAAATGTGATAAAAAAAAGACTAAAACCTTTAAAAAGTGTGATAGTCTTTTTTATTTTGATATTTTGCCTATAATTAAACCTATATAAAAGCAAAAAAAACAAATGATAACTAAATCCATTACATCCTCCTTATTCTTTCCAAACCTCTTTCCTTTAATTCCAAACTATGATTTGAAATAATATATCTACCTTTAGAATTTTGGTCATGTCTATGATATTTCAAAAAATAGTCTAACATATCATGAATTTCAAGTAAATTATTTTTATCTAATTTACCAATATTTCTCATATCTAAAAATTCACTAGTTATGTTATAAAATATTTCTTCATCATACCTTTGAATACTGTGTAAAATTATATGAGCATTTTCTTCCAATATTATTCCATTTTGATAAGTGTATCCATCACCTAAATTTTGCTTTTTACATTCACTTTTGCTAATTAAATAATGATGATATGTTAATTGATTTATAGTTCTAAAATAGAAGCCCATAAAGTCTAACTTTAATTCTCTTAATTTATAATCATTTATTAAATCTTTGGTAACTTGTTTCATTATAAATCCTTTTCAATAGCAATAAGAAGTTTAGTGAATTCTTTTGCTTCGTTGTATTTGCCTTTGCTTTTGAAGTATGCAATCTTGTTAATAATGTAAAAAATAATTTC
>CAYJJP010000327.1:0-2989 GCA_964370525.1 uncultured Desulfovibrionaceae bacterium
AGTAATTATTCAGCGTTTCCTTGAATAAAAATACTTCTTTTCATTTTTGCAAAAATGTTCTATTGTCTTATGTAGCTTGTATTCAGAAATACAATGGCCTTGATTTTCACAAATGCTAGATATTCAAGAGGTAATGCCATGACTGATTATTCCAATGCTGAACCATGTGAATTAAAGAACATTATTACGCAAGACTGGATACAAGAAACGCTGAACACTTCACAAGTAGGCTTTTGGCGACTTTTGGTAGGAAAAGAAAATGAAAAGAGTGCGTTGTATACGGATGAAACCATGCGAAAGCATATGGGCATTCCCGAACAACTTACTCCCGAAGAAACTTTTGCTTTTTGGAATAGCAGGCTTTTAGACGAAGAACGCAAAAGCTTAGAAAAATGTACAGCCGGCCTATTGTTAAATCCCAACAAAACCTTTGAAATAGAGTACTTGTGGGGCCATCCACAGATTGGCACCATACCTATACGCGCCGTGAGCAAAGCCTTTACGCCTGCATGCCCAAAGTATCTTGGCGTTGAAGGCTATCAAATGATTATGCATTCCGTAGAGCGCATGGAAAGCTCTTTGCGTCGCTCTTACCTCCATATGCAGACCATGTTCAAAGCCTCACCCATGGGCATATGCATGTGGGACTTGGACTACAATCTTTTGGATTGCAATCCCAAAATGCTTCAACTGCTTGGAGCAAAAGATAAAGCGGACATTGACAACAATTTTGAAAAATTTTCTCCAAAATACCAACCTTGCGGTTCGGATAGCGCCCAAAAACTATCGGAATATTTTTTAATCGCCAAGGAAAAAGGTCACTGGAATTTTGAATGGCTACACAAATGCACCAAGGGTGAAGCAGTCCCCTGTGAAATATCACTTACACGCGCATCATCTCCCGGTCACGATATTTTAATCGCATTTGTTCGAGATTTGCGTTCAGAAAAAAATGTTATCAAAAAACTCGCCGAACGCCAAGCACAACTGCATGAGGCCTTGGTGCTTGCCGACGAAGCTCGTCACGCGAAAAACATATTTTTTGCAAATATTAGCCATGAAATCCGAACACCTATGAATGCCATCATGGGTATGAGCTATTTGTGCTTGCAGCACACCGAGGACAAAACCATTGTCCATTACCTTGAAAATATACGCCGAGCCGGTGAAAGTTTACTAAGTGTTATCAACGACGTACTTGATATTTCAAAAATTGAAGCCGGAAAACTGGAATTGGAACACGCTCCTTTCAATATGCCGGAGTTGCTAGAAAGCATATCCAGTACAGTTTCTTCTCTTAGCAGCGATAAACCAATAGAATTACTATTTAACATTGACCCTCGCCTGCCTACCTTTTTTGTAGGCGATGCTGTGCGACTTGGACAAGTACTCACAAATCTTTTTGGCAATGCCATTAAATTCACAGAACAAGGCCATATTGTTTTACGTATTACCTTAAAGAGCAAAAAAGGCGCTTTATGTACCTTAGGCTTTGAGGTCATGGATACAGGCATCGGCATGGACAAAGATCATCTTGATGCTATTTTCCGCCCCTTTGAACAAGCAGAACAAACCATTACTCGCCGCTTCGGTGGCACAGGTCTTGGACTTACCATAACTAAAAATATTGTGGAGCAAATGGGCGGAAACATAAACGTGCGCAGCGAAGAAGGCGTAGGTACCGTGTTTTCATTTGAATTAAACTTGCTCCACCGCCAAGAAAAAACTTGGTACGACCCTTTGCTGGCACAAAAAGAAAAAGTTTTACTCATAGATGATTCATTTATGGCTTGTGCTATGCTCAAAGAAATGCTCAGCATTTTTAATTTTCAAGTGGATACAGTAAGTTCCTGTCAAGAAGGATGCGCAGCATTACTCAAAGCAGACAAACACGCACCCTACACATTGGCAATTATAGATTGGAAGATGCCCGGAATATCCGGAATAGATTGCGCCTTAAAAATTAAAGATTTAGAGCTTGAAAATCACCCAACACTGCTTCTTACTTCCGGCTATAGCCCGCATGTGTTTACTGACGAATGGACAGAGCACTTTGCCGCCTTTATCTCAAAACCCGTCTTGCCCTCTCAGCTATGGTCTGCAATTATGAAGGCTTTAAACATTTGTCCTGTGCAAGAAAATAAACCCAAGGAAAACGATGACTCCCAAAAGTATGTAAAGCTGGCCAATCGCACAATTTTACTCACAGAAGACAATGAGATAAATCAAGAAATTGCCATAGCATTACTTGAAGAATTGGGCTTGAAAATTGTAGTTGCCGAAAATGGACAAGAAGCCATTAACAAATGCAAAGAACAATTTTTTGATGCAATTCTTATGGATATTCAAATGCCCATTATGGATGGCTTAACAGCCACACGACACATCAGAGATTTGCAAGGATACAACCAACGACAAATACCCATTATCGCCATGACAGCCCATGCCATGCAAATGCACAAAGAACAAAGCTTTCATGCCGGTATGAATGACCATTTAACCAAACCCATAGACCCAAAACTCTTGCGTGAAGCTTTGTTTAAATGGATTGTTAAAGAGTAATCGCCAAGGGATTCTAATTTAAGGATACACTGATTTATTATTTTTTTGTGAGGTGGGAAGGGGAACTTTTGCGACTACTTCGAGTTTTTGGCCAAAAGCTTCCCTTTCCCCCTCACAATCCCCCCTCCCTCTCAAAACGCTTTAATTATTGTAATTTTTAATAAGTCAATGTGGCTATTGCCTTTAATCAGCTTTTTTTGCAAGGGAGGGGAAAACTTTTGCTAGCGCCAAAAAGTTTTCCCCTCCCCTGCACCCCTCCCCTTTCAAAACGCGCCCACTGCTCATCCCTGTCGGGATGAGCTAATAAAAACTAAGAGTAGGGTAAGAGTTTGAAAAATAATATTATTTCTGTTGTTGCTGAGTTAAGGCAAAAGCCACATAAATTAAAAATTACAATTCTCTGTGGATGAAATGAAAATTTGCTTTT
>CAYJJP010000328.1:0-2985 GCA_964370525.1 uncultured Desulfovibrionaceae bacterium
CGTGTAACTTTTTTCTCACGCACACAAGTGCTATCATGCTCACCCCAATATTGCTCGTCCACAAAGCTGACAAAGACGTCTTTGCCCACTAAGGATTTGGCAAGAGGTATTTGATCAATGCTGATGCGCAAATTAACTTCACTGCCTTCAGAATTTACGGTTACATAGGTAAACATGAAATCGCTTTCATTGATCGCAATAAGCTTTCCGGCAACACTTGAGTGGCTAAATACTTTGCTGATGCACTTTTCATAACGACCGCCCATAAAGTTAGGGTAGACGCATGTATTTGTGGGATTGTCTAACACTAAAAAGCCTTGATCCGAAGGAATGAGTTCAAAATATTCATCGACGTTTTGCTCTTTATCAAAGGTTTTGCAAATAAAAGCATGGCCTTCAGCATAGCATTCACCGGCGAACTGGCAGTTTTGCTCCAAGTCTTCGCTATAATTATTAAGATGTATTGTGAAAGCCGATTTTGCACTGAAGTCCGGCTCTATATAAGCATAGCCTTTAAGCTTTGAATCTACATGGTTATACCCTCCGAGCAACTTTGCCTCCGCTCTTGTGGCATCTTCAACAGAAATAATTTCCTTTGTGCGATTGCAAAAATTCTTTTCTGTATTCCAAATCTGACTTTGATTGTAGTGTACAAGTACATTTTTTCCAATCATATTTTCTAAGAATTCAGCCTGTTTTTGTGAAACAAACTCCAATGATTCAGCGCCGTCATCCGTAAAACGCACAATATAGGTATCGTCCTCGTGGATTATTTCCATGGGAACAACAACCATGGTCAATGGCCCGCTTGTTTGTTCTGTGCATCTTGAATAATCTCCGGACATAAAGCCCCGAACTCCGCATAAAAGACTTGGATTTTGAGGAATGCTGAAGCCGGAATCTGAAGGGGCAATTTCAAAAAAAGCTTCCATACCTTCCGGCGCATCCTTGATGGGGCAAATATATTTTTTGTCGGAAAAAGTGCAAATACCTTCATATTCGCACAAATGAAGCGCCTGCACGTTCACAGTGCTGAGAGTGACATGTATTGAATTTTGCGTCCCCTCAGGCTGGCGAATGCGCACGCTTCCCTTCATACCTTCGGCATCATATACATAGTTGCCTAGAAGTTCGTTACTCATGCCTTGTGGTGTGGCAGCTATTTTAGCGTTTTGTTTAATAAAATCCAAAGCTTTTTGGCTAATGTTTCCCTTGTAACTCACCTTAATAGCTGTAGCTGCAATGGGAAGAGAGCTATTTTTTTCAAAAGAGATATTTAGCGTCTTGTCAGCATTTTCAAAAGTAAAATGCGTAATTTTTTTAAGACTTTTACGGAAGTAAACTTCAAATTTCTCGCTTTGCAATGTGGTGGGAGACTTGGCTAAAGCCGCCTTAAAGTACTTAATAAAATAACCTTTTTCTTTTTCAACATCAATGTTTTTTCCGGGAGCTACCATGTTTAAATTGGCTGTACCCGTGATGCGCAAATTCGTATCATCAAATTTTAAATCCGATAAGGAAACTGTTAAGAGCGGCGCATGCTTAATTGTGTAAGTAATACCTATGTTTTCATAAAATGGAGCTGTGTATGAATAAGTATTTTCGCTTTGCAAAAGCACTTTTTCAATCACATAACTAAATAAAGCAAAGGCTTTATTGTCGTTATGCGGTACATGCAAGGTAAGAGGTTTATTTTCTATAATGTTTTTTATTTGCGCTTTACTTTGCTCCGCTGTTGTTCCCATTTTTTCGCCATCAAAAACATATTCAACACTGCGCAAGGCAAATGTTTTTTGCTCTTTATTAACGCTAAAGGCAAACAATACATCTAAAGCAAAATCTTTGTCGTCTAACTCTGAAATAACTGCGCTGCGAATGCTTTCATCTTTTATTTGCAAGGATTTAAGATGCGTCTTAGCGGCTTCACTGCCGGCATATTCGCATTGGTATGTGACAATATTTTCTTTCTTTTCAGTTATATGCGTATCCCATTTTCCACGTAAGCACAATGCGTAATCGTCCAAGACATCTTCAATTGACACATTTTTTTTACTGTCAAACGTCCCTTCCTGCACAATTTTAACGGCTTCGTCAGTGAAAATCGCCCACGAATTTTGGGGGTAGGCAAGAAAGATTGAAAAAAAAAGTACTATAAAGTACAGTGGCTTTAGTCTCATACAGTTCTCCTTTTTAGAATACCATTCAAAGAAAAATATAAACATAATTCAAGAGCACTGTCAATAAAATTATGCTGCATAGAAAAAGCACTGAATGTGGTATGTATACGATTTTTTTGAGGAAAGGCCTTAAAGCAGCTGCGCACGTATTTCTGGAGGTGGGGAAAAATTTTATTTTACGCTTTGTGTGTGGGGGAAGGATTCCTCCCCCCACGCAGATGATTTTAGTTTTCGTAATATGAGCGGAGCACTTGGCTTCTTATGGGGTGGCGTAACTTTCTGAGAGCTTTGGCTTCAATCTGACGTATACGCTCGCGTGTTACGTTAAAGAGCTTGCCAACTTCCTCAAGGGTGTGGTCACTTTTTTCAGCAATACCAAAGCGTTTACGAAGGACTTGTTCTTCTCTTGGCGTAAGGTCGGCAAGTACGCTGGCAAGTTGTTCCGAAAGTTTTGTACTGATAACTTCTTCTGCCGGCGCCACAGCTTTTTTATCTTCAATGAAATCACCAAGGCTAGAATCTTCTTCGTCACCGATGGGCGTTTCAAGGGAGATGGGTTCCTTGGCAATTTTTAGAACTTTCTTCACCTTATCCACAGGGCACTCCATGCGCTCAGCTATTTCTTCAGGTGTTGGGTCGCGTCCTAATTCTTGCACCAAGTAACGTGATGTGCGAATGAGTTTGTTAATTGTTTCAATCATGTGCACAGGAATACGAATGGTGCGTGCTTGGTCGGCAATGGCTCTGGTTATGGCTTGGCGAATCCACCAAGTGGCATAGGTAGAAAATTTATAGCCCCGTTGATATT
>CAYJJP010000329.1:0-2980 GCA_964370525.1 uncultured Desulfovibrionaceae bacterium
GAGTTTTTTGTCAGACATATTTTCTCCTTGTTTTGAGGTTAAACAGCATTAATTAACAGAAACTCTCTAAGGCAAAAATAAACAGAAAACAAAAGCCAAAATCTTATTAGTAATTATTATTAAAAAAGCAAAAAATTGCAAGCTCTTTTTTTAGAGCAAAAAAACTGTAATGACCTTCGCACAAGCAAAGCTTACTAAAACTGCCATGTAGAGGTTTTTTAGCCTAAATTAAATTTAGCGCAACTATCTTTTCTTACCAAGGTCATTACGATACATTTACAAAAAAAATATTGTTGAGGTATGAATGTAATAAGAAATCAAACAGATTCTAGCTACTTGCCTTGTTTATCCAAATAAGGCTTGCTTGCCTGCCCGAAAACTCTTCGCGTCTGTAGGAAAAAAACTCATCCGGCATACTATATGTACACATGTCTATTCCAAAAATATTCGCCGGTAAAAGTCCTGCCATTTGTAGCTGATGGCGTGTAAGTTCCCATAAGTTCATGGTTTTGCATTCTATATTGTACCACGGCGCAAATTCTTGACCAAAGTCGCTGGTAAAATTGACAAACTCTGCGCACTGCGGGCCTAAGCTCGGGCCACGCACGGCGTAAAGCTCGGCGGCAAGGATTTTGTATTTTTCACAAAATTCTGCAACTGCCGTGCCGATAAAATTAATTTTATTTCCGCGCCAACCTACATGCAAACCCATAATATGTTTACCGCTTTTATGTGCCAATAAAATGGGCTGGCAATCGGCAGATTTAACCATGAGAGCAAGTCCTGTTTGTGCGGTTGCAAGCCCGTCGGCTTCAGTGAGTCCGCCTTGCTCAGTAAAGCCCTCCACCGGCGTGGGAATTGGGTCAAAAATAACTTTATCGCCGTGTACTTGCGCAAGTTCGCAGAAGGGATGACCGGCGGCTTGCTGCAAGCTTTTTCGGTTTTCCAGAACGCTTGTGCGCTCATCTTTGTCCGTATAGACTATATTTCCACCACCATAGGCTCCCTTGGAGTGTCCCCCGCGCCGGGTTTGAAAAAGGCAATGTACGTTTGCCACGTTTGGGAAGGAAAAGGGTATGTATGTTATATCCATGAGAAACCTCCATCAGTTGCCAGCGCGTGAATGGGTATGTCCCAATCTTCGCTGGGTAAAGAGTCAACAATTTGCCAAGAAAAAGCAAGTCCTACATAAAAAACGTTTTTGTGCTGTATTTTTTGCAGAAAACGGTCGTAATATCCACCACCAAAGCCAATTCTATAGCCCGATGTATCAAAGCACACTCCGGGAACAATGAGCATGTCGATATCGGGCAATGAATGGGTGTTACATGAAATATTTTGTTTAGGCGCGTAAATCCCATAAGCACCACGTTCTAAATCGTCAAAACCGACGCACGCAATAAAGTCCATATGACCGTTTTTTTCCTCGTGACAGCGAGGAAAATAAACTTTTTTACCGCTTTCAAATGCATTAGCGCATAAAAATTTGGTGTCCACTTCCCCGCCGATGGGCATATAGAGGCCAACACTTACGGCAGTTTGCCACTTTTCGGTGTTTAAGATGTTTTGCGCCGCTCTTAGGCTATCTCTTTCATATATTTTGGGGTCTTGTGCAAAGTTTGTTTTCCGGCGTTCAATATATTCGCTTCGTAAACGTACTCTGGAAAATTGGCCGGGCATAAGCTTTCCCCTTTTCATTTTGTTTAAAATTATGTATATTAACATTCGTAAGTATTTTGCCATGAGGTTGTGAGTTTTTTACAGCAAACTTGCTTAAAATGTACAACCTTTCTTTTTTAATTTATAACAAGGATAGTGAGTCATGCCAAGCGAAAACTATGCGTCAGGCGAACAAAAAGTTAATAGTAATCAAGGTGTTGAAAAAGAAGATTATTTGTGGATTGCCCTTGGTGACATACACGATGACATTTCTCGCCTTGATGAAATTGCAGAATTGAAAGCCGCTGACGGTATCATTGTAACCGGAGATATGACCTTTAACGGAGGGGTTACGCAGGCCGAGCGTGTTCTTTTAGCTATAGAGGAGAGAAATCCGCATATTCTTGCGCAAATCGGTAATATGGACAGAGCGGAAGTTACTGATTGGCTGCAAGAAAAAAAATGGAATTTACATGCTCAAGTGCGTGAATTGCTATCTGATTTATGTATTTTTGGGGTGGGTGGTTCTACGTTCACTCCCTTTGGTACGCCCAGCGAATATCCGGAAACACATTTTGCCGACTGGCTTGACGAAGCGTGGCAAAAAGCTCGTAAATGGCCAAAACAAATACTTATTTCTCACAATCCCCCTAAGGATACCTTATGCGATGTCATCGAGGGGGGAGTACATGTCGGTTCCGGCGCAGTACGCGAATTTATTGAAGAGTGTCAGCCTGATATCTGTATTTGTGGGCATATTCACGAAGCTTATGCTTTAGATAGCATAGGGCGGACAGTGGTGGTAAATCCCGGCAACTTTGCCGCCGGTGGCTATGTGCTCATCCGTAGTAATAAAGGTAAGCTTTCTGTGGAGTTAAAAAAACTAGACGATACATTATAAGGAGTAAATTATGAACGATAAAATGCTGGCTTGGATAGGGTATGCTTTATACGCCGCAGCACTTGTGAGTTTTGGCGCTTGTGCGTTAATCGCTGTTATTTTGAATTATATTAAAAGAGGTGATTGCTCAAGTGAGCTGATTAAAAGCCATATGGATTGGCAAATAGGTACATTTTGGCGTGCGATCATTTATGGTGCCATCGTCTATGTAGTAACCTTTTTGCTGGCCATTACCATAATTGGTCTTGTGCTGGTGTGGCCAATTTGGATATGTTTCACTATTTGGTATATTTACCGCATTGCTAAAGGTGCGATAGCCTTAAATGGCAATAAAGCGGTATAGTTTAACGAAACTCATACCATTCAAATTTGAGATATTTTTTGGGGGAAAACTTTTGCTAGCGCCAAAAAGTTTTCCCC
>CAYJJP010000330.1:0-2976 GCA_964370525.1 uncultured Desulfovibrionaceae bacterium
TTTTTTGGCACTTAGCAACGCTTAACTACTGTCCATTGTTTCCATTCTATTCTTCAACTCTATTTCCCGTAGGTTACATGACGACCTCGTAATGGAAACCAAGCATATTTTTAACGTAACCACCTAAAAAGAGGTATTTATGAAACTGTATCACAAATTTTTACGGCTTTTATTGATTTTTTTGTGCTGTACATCCCTAGGGCTTTTTTCTACACATAGCCAAGCTAAAACCGGCGAAGGCATGACTATTTGGTTTGATACGGGCGGCGCTGTGGGTGATGGTTATGGACTTATTGTGCAAAATGGCGCCAAGGCTGCTGCTGCTGACCTTGGATGTAATTTACGCTTAATTTATTCTGACTGGAACCCTGAGACCATGATTGTCAATTTTCGCCAAGCTGTGGCTTCAAACCCCGACGGCATTGTCATCATGGGTCATCCCGGTGATGCTGCCTTTGCAAACCTTATAGATACCGCCACTAAAAGGGGGATTGTAGTGACCTCCGTAGATACGGCTCTGCCCGTAACCCTGTCCAAGCATCGCAGTCAAGGATTTGGTTATATAGGCAGTGACAATTATGCCCAAGGTATTTCTTTGGCAACAGAAGTCATTAAACGCGCGCAATTACAAAAGGGCGATCGTGCTTTTGTGTGGGGTTTAAGACGCATACCTGAACGGGGAAAACGAGCTGAGGGCATTGTTGAAGTACTGGAAAAAGCTGGAATTGTTGTGGATTATTTGGAAATAACCCCAGAAATTGACAAAGATCCCGTACTTGGTGCACCCATTGTGGCTGCGCAAATGGGTCGCAATCCCGACACGAAAGTCATCATTGTTGACCACGGTTCTCTTACAGCACTTATGGGTAAACACCTGAAAAATGCCGGCATTAAACCGAACCAAATATTTGTGGCCGGCTTTTCGCTCTCGCCTGCCACGGCAAAGGCCATTGAAGACGGCTTTGTTCAGCTTATTTCCGAAGCACAACCTTATTTAATGGGTTATTTCGGCGTATTGCAAGCTGTGCTTAGCAAAAAGTATGGCTTTACCGGCCTTACCATTAACACAGGCGGCGGACTTGTCGATGCTAATAATATTGGTCGTATCTCCAAGTTTGCCAAGCAAGGCATTCGCTAAATATTTAGTCCAAAGCAAGGATTTTCACTCATGCTCTTAGAAGTTTGCGGCTTAAGAAAATCTTACGGCGCCGTCGAAGCCTTGCGCAGTGCCGATTTTTCCATTGAAAGCGGGGAAGTTGTGGCCTTACTTGGTGACAATGGTGCCGGCAAATCCACGCTTGTACATATCCTTTCCGGAGCCACAACAGCCAATGCCGGAAAAATGTATGTGCACGGTACTGAAGTGGATTTAACACGTTACAATGTGCGTGAGGCACGCAGGCTTGGTATTGAAACAGTGCATCAAGACAAATGCTTATGCGAAGGCCAAAGCCTTTGGCGCAACCTCTTTGTGGATAGGCATTTGCGTACACGCTGGGGATTTATAGACAAAAAGGCTGAACGCGCCATCACCATGCAATTACTTGAGCAATGGCTTGGCTTGCAAGGAGTTGGCCTTGACCCGGATGCCTTGGTGCGTGGTCTTTCCGGCGGCGAAAGGCAAGCCCTTGCACTTGGGCGTGCCATGTATTTTGGGGCAAGCCTTGTGATTTTGGATGAGCCTACAACTGCCTTATCCCTCAAGGAAACAAAGCGTGCACTGAATTTTATCGAAACAATTCGAGAACGTGGACACAGTGCTTTCATCATTTCACACCACATGCAACAGGCCTATAGTGTTGCCGATCGCTTTATATTTATGCAAAAAGGTACTACCGTCTCACAAGTTAAAAAAAGCCAAACAACGCCGGCTGAATTACAACAATATTTGCTTGAACTTGCCGAGGAAAACAATCTATATTCACAGCCATTTACAGAAAAAAACTCAACAAACACTTCACACCATGACATTTAATATCTCCACAAGCACACGCAATGAATTGTGGCTCACGGCACTTTTTCTCCTGCTTCTTGGCTTATTTATGCTCACAGGAAGGCAAGCCTTTCTCGCCTTGCCCATGTACGAGAGTTTACTGGCCACCCTACCCTTATATGGATTTCTAGCTCTTGGGCTGACGCTTGTGGTGGCAACAGGCGAAATGGATTTATGTTTTCCTGCAACTCTTGCCGCATCCGGTTTCACCTTTGCTGTCATTGTTGGCGCAAGCGGACAAGTATGGCTTGGCATGCTCATGGCCGTGCTGGTAGGGCTTGGTATTGGCTTTTGCAATGGGCTGCTCGTAGCCGTGGTGGGCGTACCTTCCATTATTGCCACCATCGGCACACAATTTTTTTGGCGCGGCGTGGTATTGCTCGTCAGTCAAGGCTTAGCCTTACCCATCGAAAACCTAGAGCAAGACATTTTACAAAGCATTTTTGTGGGGCGGCTTTTTGATTTTTTACCCATGCAGGCTGTGTGGCTTTTTGCACTCACTTTTATTTTTTGGCTGATGTTCAATCATCACCCCTTGGGCGACAATATACGTTTTAGCGGCGAAAATGGACACATTGCCACACGCCTTGGCATACCCGTTTTGCGCACACGCCTTGGCATTCACTGTCTAATGGGGCTTACAGCCGGTTTTGCCGGCGTCATTGGGTGCATGGAAATGGGCTCATGGTGGCCAACACAAGGCGATGGTTATATGCTACTCGTCTTTGCGGCTGTATTTATTGGCGGAACCAGCGTCTTCGGCGGCTCTGCACAAATATATGGTACCCTTATCGGCATAGCCATTGTGGGCATCATCGAAGCCGGTATTGTCAGCTCGGGGCTTTCCGGCTTCTGGACAAGAGCCATACACGGACTTGTCATCATAAGCGCTGTTTCTTGCTATGCTCTGGTGCAGGAAAATACGTGGCAAGGCTTTCAAGAAAAACTACATAAATTATTCAAAAATTAAGGATACACTGATT
>CAYJJP010000331.1:0-2971 GCA_964370525.1 uncultured Desulfovibrionaceae bacterium
CCCCTTGAACCCCATTCAAGTGCGCTCCCAAGCTGCGCTACATCCCGACGAAGAGAATATTTAGGCTAATTTATTATCCCTGTCAATAGAAAAATGATAAAAATAGCATATCTCAGTAAATATTTAAAAATCAACATTATTTTAAGAACATGGTAAAAAACAACGAAACATCTCTGCACGATTATTTTCGCAATTTCACAAGCATTTCAGCGCAATAATCTGTAATTTTAGGCAACATCATTCAAATGAGAGTTACCATGTTAAATAAAAATATGTCACGCAATAGATTCGTAGATTTCGCCGTTACCTTACCTATTGTACGTCGCAAGTGTAAGTCAAATTTTAATACTGTTGCACAATTATTTTCAAATATAATTTTCGTATACATAAAAAAATGAGTATACAGAGCTAAAAATTTGAACTTCAACATTTTAAAAATAAACAACGCCCAAAAGGTGTTAGCGCTAAGGAATAACAGCATCAATAAAGACCTCTGCGCAATTCATTGCGCAAGGTCTTTGGAGCGTTGACGGTAGTCAATGCGACCAAAAATCAAGAATAGGCGGAGCTTTGCTTCGCCGTTAAATGATTGATTTTTGTGCCTTTTGCTCTGCGCATAACATTTTATACTCCGAAGAAATTTTTATTTATAACAGTAAATTAATATTTGAAAATAATTGTGCAGAGCTCTTCAAAAAGAGTGCAAAAAAATCTCACTTGGTTGTGCATTCACACAATCCGTATTCGAAATTTTCAAAAGTTCGCCTACCTATATTTTCTTCTTTATTTTCAATCAATTCCGTGTTAAACCCACTAAAAATGCAAAAATTTTATGTATAATTTTACATTTTTTATGATGAAAACAGCGTTTTCTTAAAACACGCTTACGTTCATGAAGGGGCATAAAAGCACACCAAAACACATTGAATTAACAGCACAATATTTTATCATTACAATAAATAATCATAAAATTTTACAAATTCGCTTTTATATGTTTGCATATCTGAAAAGTTTGGGCTATAGCGAGACCATACAACATAGGATGAAATATGAACAAGAAATACTCAACAATGTCGACAAGAGATAAAGTCCTTTTATTGCAAACTTTTTTGGAAGAGCATCAAGGTCAGGATATCTCTTTTTTGGATCTTACCTCACAAACTGCTTTTGCCGAAGCAATGCTCGTAGTCACAGCCAAGTCCATGCGCCATGCGCAAAGTTTGGCTGAAGGCGTACAGCTTTTTTGCAAAGAGCACAATTTTGAATTTTTACGCGCAGAAGGCAAACAACTGGGGCAATGGATTTTGCTGGATTTAAATGATGTAGTGATACATATTTTTCAATCAGCAGTGCGCGACCTTTACAAACTAGAACAGCTTTGGCAAGAGCTGCCGAAAACAGCCCCCGCTACAGAGCATATAAATTAAAACATTATAACATGTTAAAAAGGCAAGCAACATGAGTTTTACACAAAATGCAATAAAAGACGCCCTAACCCCCACTATTTTACTTATTTTAGATGGCTGGGGACTTGCTCCGCAAGGGCCTGGAAATGCGCCATTTCTCGCAAATACGCCAAATATGGATAAACTACTGGCAAAGGCACAGCACAGCCGTTTGCAAGCCTCCGGGCGCTCTGTGGGCTTACCGGAAGGATATATAGGTAATTCTGAAGTTGGGCATTTGAATATTGGTGCAGGCTCCGTTGTCTATCAAGACATGACACGCATTGATATAGCAATGGAAAATGGTGAGTTGGTAAATAATATTGTTTTTAGTGGACTTTTACACAAAACAAAAAAAGAAAACGGTGGCAGTGGGCGTTTGCATCTAGCCGGGCTTTTATCTGACGGCGGAGTACATAGTCACTATTATCATATGCAAGCACTGGCAAAAGCAGCCGTGGAAGCCGGTCTTGATGTCTTTTTACACTGTTTCATGGACGGACGTGACACAGCACCGCACAGCGGCCTTGAATATTTACAAAATGTGCACTCCTTTTTTGAGTCGCTCAGCTACGCTCCGGGCAAAGCGTACATAGCATCCATATGCGGGCGTTTTTATGTCATGGATCGAGATACACGTTGGGAGCGAGTGGAAAAAGCTTATAACATGTTGGTACACGGTAAAAGCCTTGCCGATGCAAATGTAAAAAGCATTGCGGATAGTGACGATGCCATTGCCTGCATAAAGAATTTTTACGAACAAGGGCTTAGCGATGAATTCGTCCTCCCTACTCTGCTGTTAAAAAACGGTCACTGGCAAAATGATGATGGGATTTTCTTCTTTAACTTTCGCGCTGACCGCATGCGTGAATTAGTAAAGGCCTTAACTTTAGACGATTTTGACGGATTTACTCGTGGTAAAGTGCCTAGCTTTGCAGAGATGGCCAGCATGACAGCGTATGAAGCAAGTTTTACCTTACCTGTGGCTTTTCCCAAAAGCAGCTTGCGCATGGGACTTGGCGAAGTAGTATCATCATGGGGCAAAGCTCAACTGCGCATTGCCGAAACGGAAAAATATGCGCATGTGACATACTTCTTCAACGGAGGACGTGAGGAACCATTCTTGGGCGAAGATCGCATTCTTGTGCCCTCCCCACGAGATGTGGCGACCTATGACCTTGCTCCGTCCATGAGCTGCCTTGAAGTAACACAAAAATGCGTGGACGCATTTAAGAGTGAAAAATATACTCTTATCGTTTGCAACCTTGCCAACGGTGATATGGTGGGTCATACCGGCATTTTAGATGCAACAGTCAAAGCCTGTGAAGCTGTAGACAGCTGCTTAGGGCAATTTATGGAGGCTGTACAAGCCATGAAGGGGCGCATGCTCATTATTGCCGATCACGGCAATTGTGAAACCATGCTTGATAAAGACGGTACCCCCCAAACCGCACATACAACCAATTTGGTACCTTGCATTTTAGTACAAGAAGACGAGAGTGTACGCCTGCAAGATGGGAAACTTG
>CAYJJP010000332.1:0-2954 GCA_964370525.1 uncultured Desulfovibrionaceae bacterium
AATCAAAAGAATTTTTCGTAAGAAAAATTCGCATGAAAGTTTTTTGGAAAGGCCGACCCAAAGGGCGCCTAAGGCGTTTGCGTTAGCGAGCTTGCGAGCTTTACGCAAATCGAGAGCAACGCGGGTCTGGGGGAAGAACCTTTTGTTCACAAAAGGTTTTCCCCCAGAAAAATAATTAATCAGCGTATCCTTAAAAAGTGCGCCTGCTATAATACTTGCCAACTATGAATTAAAAATATATATCGAAGAAAATCAGTATGGAGGTTTAACCATGCTTTGCAAACCACACGCTCTAAGTTCTGAAAAGCTTCCCTTGAGCGAAATGCAACGTCGTCATTGCCTATGCCGTGAACTGGCTGAAGTTCATACCCCAAATGCTGGGGGACTTTTATTTTTTTCCAGGCTTGCCATTTATTACTTAACCGGTGCTTATGCGCACGGTGTATTTTGGCTTCCGACGCAAAATAGTTCCAATACTTCAGAACCATTATTGATGCTTTTTGAGCAGGCACAGCCCACTTCCTTAGCATCGATTTCCGTGCTTGATCATTATGCTACGCAAAGCCCAGTGATGAATATGTGTACCATATCTTCTTATGATGATATATCAAAATGTTGTAGTGATTATTCTGCACCTATTTCTTCGGTTGTGGCTGCTGAAATGGGATCATTGCCTTGGAGCTATGCACGCAAAGTACAGGCAAGTCTTGGAGAGGTGAAGGAATTTGTAGCCGCCGATGCCATTTTCTTAAAAGCACGCTCACGTAAATCATTATGGGAGTTGAATAAAATGCGTATTGCCGGTGCAAGACATCATGAAGCTGTAGCGCATATTTTGCCCCAGCGTATGCAGGCCGGCATGAGCGAAAGGGAGCTGGCGCATCTTTCGTGGGAGGTGTTTTTCAGCCTTGGACACAGCGGCATGAACCGCATGGGTAATTATGGCGAAGAATGCTTTTTGGGACATATTGCCGCCGGAGATAATGGTAATTATCCCAGTCATTTCAATGGGCCACTTGGCTTGAAGGGTGAGCATCCCGCCTCGCCGTATATGGGCGACGCACAGAGCGTTTGGCAAAAAAATCAAATTCTTGCCATGGATATTGGTTTTGTGCTTGAGGGATATCATACCGACAAAACTCAAGTGTATTATTCGGGCAGTGTGGCGCAGTTGCCGAGCCAAGTGCGTAAGGCTCACGATGTGTGCATTGAAATTCAAGAAAGGGCAGCGAGGTCGCTAAAACCCGGTGCCATACCTTCACAAGTATGGAACGATGCCAAGGAATATGCACAAAAACAAGGCATTGATGAAGGTTTCATGGGGCTTGGCGGTAATAAAGTACCGTTTTTAGGGCATGGTATTGGGCTTGTTATCGATGAATTCCCTGTGCTTGCGCAACGTTTTGACGAGCCCTTATATGAAAATATGACCATTGCCATTGAGCCAAAGGTGGGCATTGCCGGCGTTGGTATGGTGGGTGTTGAAAATACTTTTGTGGTAACCAAGACGGGTGGAGAGTCCATAACCGGTGAAGATTACAGCATAATTGAGGTGAAATAATGAGTATTACAGCAGATACTGTTCCCGTAAGCATGACTATGGAATATTTGGCACGACGTCACAAAAAGTGCCAAAAGATTTTAGCGGAGCTTTATCCGCAAGCTTCCGGAATGCTGGTTTTTTCACGCACGAATATTTATTATTTAACCGGTACAAGAGCCAACGGGCTTTTGTGGTTGCCACGTACGGGCGAACCGGTGCTTATGGTGCGTAAAGCCGAAGAGCGTTGCCGCTTGGAAAGCCCGCTCAAAAATATAACTTCCTTTAAGTCATAC
Organism: uncultured Desulfovibrionaceae bacterium; assembly: GCA_964370525.1. GTDB lineage: Bacteria > Desulfobacterota > Desulfovibrionia > Desulfovibrionales > Desulfovibrionaceae > CAYJAD01. The sequence goes on from CAYJJP010000332.1 coordinate 1,837, forward strand.
GCACATATACCTAAAATATGCGCTGAGTTTGGTTCTGCTCTTAGCGGTGAAGTTGGGGCGGAGATGCATGGGCTTTCGTGGGCACTTGCCACTATGTTGGAAGAACGCCTCAAAGAATTTTGTTTTGTGCCCATTGATGATGTGCTTAAAAGGGCGCGCAGTGTAAAATCATCCTTTGAATTACAACGCATTCAGCATTGTGCCACGTTGCAGCATAAAGCGCTTTTTGAATATCTTCCGCAGCATATCAAGCCCGGCATGAGCGAGCGACACATAGCACACCTTGTATGGAAAGTGTATTATTCTCTGGGGCATGGGGGGATGTTGCGCAAAGAAAGCTATGGCAATGAAATCTTCCTTGGGAGTATTAGCGCCGGTAAAAATAGCCTGTTGCTGCCTCCTTTTCCATATAATATAGGTTCGGTGGGGGAGCACTCGGCTATGCCGCATATGGGCTATGCCGGAAGTATTTGGAAGGCAGGTGAGGTGCTGAATATTGATACCGGATTTACCTTTGAAGGCTATCATAGCGATATGGCAGTGAGTTATTTAGGGGGCACAAGGGAGCAAGCAGATCCACTTCTTGTTGATGTCCATGAGCAGTGTTCAGATGTTTTAGAAAGCATTGTGCAAATTTTTAATAAACTCCAAGGCTTTACACAGCTTAAATCTCAGTTGCAAGACATTGCGCAGCAGATTCAAAATGAACGTGGCTTGAGTGAATTTGCCCTTCATGTGCAGGGGGTAGGGCTGGGCATGGATGAAGATATCGAGAGTTTAAATATTAAGGATTTAGAAGATAATTCTGCAGGCGTGCTTTCGTTACATTCTAGCATCAGAGTCCATGACAAAGGGGTTGTGGGTGCAAAAACGCTGTTCTCATTTGACAAGCATGGCTTACAATTCCTTACGCCCACGATGCGCGAGATTAAGTGCATAGCGTAAGTTTGCTAAGGAAATGCTGATTAAATGAAATTTACGATATTATATCGCTCAAAGTTTAATTGTTCATCTAACTTTTAATTAGATTGATAATTTCAATTTATTGAAATTATCAATAATAAAAGCGTTTTGAGGGGATGGGGGGAGTTTGTGATGGGATAGACCCGCCCCCGAGG
>CAYJJP010000333.1:0-2953 GCA_964370525.1 uncultured Desulfovibrionaceae bacterium
AAATCCTCATAAAGTTCTTCCATATCTTTTGGTCGCTCGTAAAGGGGTTCTTCGTCTGAAACTCCTGTAAGTTCGCGTAGTTTTGCAAGGGCTACACTTTGCCCGCCAAGGGTATCAACTAGCCCTAGCTTTTGTGCTTCAAGGCCGGTAAAGATGCGACCGTCGGCAATTTTTTGTACTTCACCAAGGGTAAGCTTTCGAGATTTTGCGATGAGTTCGACGAATTGAACGTAAAGATTTTGCAGGATTCCCTGTAAGTATTTGCGATCTTCCGGGCTTAGTTCTCGCATCATGGAGGCTGCATCTTTGAATTTTCCGGTGACCAATGTTTCTTGACTTATACCAAGGGAGTTCAACAGTTTAAAAATTTGTGGAATATCCATGCGAACTCCGATAGAGCCGGTAATGGTGCTTGGATTTGCGACAATATGTTCTGCGGCCATGGCTACCATAAGTCCACCAGAGGCTGCTGTAGCCCCAAGAGAGGCCACGACGTGTTTCTTTTGGCCAAGTTCAGCCAGAGCTGAGTAAAGCTCTTGCGATGCTCCAACTCCCCCGCCTGGGGAGTTTATGCGTAAGAGGACGCCCTTTACAGATTCAGCTTTTTTGAGTTTTTCGACCCACTTAAGCAATGGTTCCACTTCACTTATACTACCTTTGATGTTTACAACGGCAATGCGGCTTGTTTCTGTGATGGGGTTATCCATTGGCGAAAATATATTAAAGAGTATGACGCCAACTATAATTAGGAATCCGAAAAAAATAATGGGATGTCGTCTATAGAAGGGTTTTGGTTGCAACAAGCGGATGAGTTCTTTGAGCAAAGTACATGTAAGTTGATTATCATTATCCTGTATTGCTTTCGGTTTTTGGTGTGTGTTTTTTTGAGGCAGAGTAAGCTGTGGCTCAACCGAAGCATTTTCTGAATCACAAGAGTTAGGAGAATCAGAGGTATTATTTGGCTCAACAGGATCAAAATTAAGAGCTAAGGGGTCTTTTTTATCCATAATATCCTCGAAACGAGATTAATGTTTTCAAAAAAAAAGGGGAAAGCCCAAGCCTTCCCCACAATATATCTCATTTACGTTTACTATTCAAGCAAAACTCTGCTTAAAGTATTTACAAGCTTGAAAACGTAAAATGGTTTATATATTTCACATATTAGCTATCTTCATTGTTATCAGCTTCAGCTTTTTCTGCCATTTTTTGTTGGAAGAGGTCACCTAGGCTTTGACCGGTTTCAGTTGGTCCTGCGCGGAATTCTTTAGGCTTTTTGCGATCTTCTTCATCGCGAATTTGCTTAATAGACAGTCCGAGGCGGCGTTCTTCAGCGCTTACATGAATGACTTTAGCTTGAATTTCTTGACCTTCTTTATAAAGCTCAGCCGGTGTTTTAACCTTTTTGCCGGAAAGTTCAGAAACGTGAACAAGACCTTCAATGCCTTCTTCTACTTCCACAAAAAGACCAAAGTCAGTGATATTAGTGATGATACCCTTTACAGAGCAGCCCACAGGATATGTGGTGGGTACATGTCCCCAAGGATCGTCTACTAATTGCTTAACGCCCAAGGTAAATTTCTCGCTATTTTGGTCAACTGTGAGAACTTTTGCTTGAACAATATCACCGGTTTTATATATTTCATTGGGATGACGAACTTTCTTGGTCCAAGAAATATCAGACACATGGATTAGGCCGTCAATTCCATCTTCGATGCCGATAAACATACCGAATTCAGTAATATTTTTAATGGCGCCCTCAAGAACAGTGCCTTCTGGGTATTTTTGAGCTACAAGTTCCCAAGGATTTGGTTTAACTTGTTTCATGCCGAGGGAGATGCGTTTTTTGTCGCCATCAACGCCAAGGATAATAACCTCAACTTCATCGCCGACACGCACAACTTGAGAAGGATGGCGTAATTTCCGAGTCCAAGACATTTCAGAAATGTGTACAAGCCCTTCAACGCCTGATTCAAGTTCAACAAAGGCTCCGTAATCCACAAGGTTTGTGACCTTACCGGTGCCGCGTAACCCTTCAGGGAAGCGTTCGGAAATATCCTGCCATGGGTCAGAAACTAATTGTTTAAGACCGAGGGATACTTTGTTATTTTCTTTGTCAAATGACAGTACTTTCAGTTCAATTTCTTGACCGACGTTAATCATTTCCTTAGGATGGCGAATGCGGCGCCACGACATATCGGTAATATGCAAAAGCCCATCAAGGCCACCAAGGTCAATAAACACGCCATATTCTGTGATATTCTTGGCTTTACCAACCACCATTTGGCCTTCTTCCAAGGTTCCGAGCAAATCTAAGCGTTTAGAATCACGCTCTTCTTCCAAAAGTACGCGACGCGAAACAATGACGTTGCTACGGCGACGGTTGATTTTGAGAACACGGAATTCAAACTCTTGATTTACCAAGGCATCCATATCAGGAACAGGACGCAAATCCACATGTGATCCGGGTAAAAACGCATCTACACCACCGATGTCAACGGTGTAGCCGCCCTTGATGCGACGAACAATATGCCCTTTGATGACCGTATTTTTCTCTTGAACTTCTTCAAGTTGGTCAAAAACTTGCATTCTTTTGGCTTTTTCGAAGGAAAGAGAAATTGCCCCTTCGTCCTTGCGCACCACATACACGTCAATGTTATCTCCAACAGCAACTTGCAAGTTGCCGGCAGAGTCACGAAATTCTTCAACAGGAATTTGCCCTTCCGATTTGAAGTTCACATCCACAAGCACATGCTCATCGCCAATGCGAACAACAACACCTTTTACAATAGAACCTTCATCTAAGTCTCCAAAATCACTACTTAAATAGTCCTCAAGAGCGCTTTCAAAGCTCAAATCTGCTTCATTTCCGGTTTCATTATTTGCCATATTTACACAGCCTCCAAACAATAATTTCCCCTCTAGTCTGAGGGGCAAACGGACAAATAACAGAAAG
>CAYJJP010000334.1:0-2951 GCA_964370525.1 uncultured Desulfovibrionaceae bacterium
CCCCCAAAAAAATAAAAATAAATAAAAAAATCCAAAAAACCTTCAAAAATTTGAAACTGAAAAAAGTGCATTAAGAAAGCTTGGCTATTTGGGTAAAGTAGGTTACAAGATTTTTTTTGTAAATCTACATGGAAGAAATATGAAAGCAAGAAAGAATACACGTTCATTGCAGCTTGGAGCTTTGTCAATTGGTGGGGGTGCTCCCATTATGGTTCAAAGCATGTTGAATACTGACACGCGTGATGTGCAAAAAAGTCTTGAGCAGATTGGGGCTTTGTGTGCTGTGGGTTGTGAGGCGGTGCGTCTTGCTGTTCCTGACATGACTGCGGCTAAAGCGTTGGTGTCAATATGTCAAAAGGCGTCTGTGCCGCTCATTGCCGATATTCATTTTGATTATCGTTTAGCCATTGCCGCTCTTGAGGCCGGGGTGCAGGGATTGCGCATTAATCCCGGAAATATTGGGGCAGATAGAAGCGTAGCGGCTGTGGTTGATGCGGCAAAAGCGCATAAAGCCATCATTCGCATTGGGGTTAATGGTGGTTCGCTGGAAAAGGAGTTACTCCATAAGTATGGTAGGGTGACGCCTGAGGCTATGGTGGAGAGTGCTCTTTCCCATGTGCGAATTTTGGAAAAAAAAGGATTTTACGAGCTTAAAATTTCATTAAAATCCTCATCTGTGCTGGAAACCATTGAAGCATATACTCTTTTATCTGCACGTTGTGATTATCCTTTGCATGTTGGCATAACGGAAGCGGGCGGTTTATTGCGTGGAGCGGTAAAATCTTCTGTGGGACTTGGGATTTTATTTTGGGAGGGTATTGGCGATACTTTGCGTGTTTCTTTAACGGCAGATCCGGTGCAAGAAGTTATTGCCGCCTATGAAATTTTGCGTTCGCTTGGCTTGCGCAAGTATGGCCCTGAAATCATTTCGTGTCCCACATGTGGTCGTACAGAAATTGATTTGATGAGCCTTGCCGCAGCTGTTGAGCAACATTTGCTTACAGAGGATTTACCCATAAAAGTGGCGGTGATGGGTTGTGTGGTCAATGGCCCGGGTGAAGCAAAAGATGCCGACATCGGGCTTGCCGGCGGTAAAGACAAGGGTATTATATTCCGTAAGGGTGAAGTTATTCGTTCTGTCAAAGGGCAGGATGCTTTACTTTCGGCTTTTATGGAAGAATTAGACAAACTTATTTCTCAAAAAAAAGAGCAGGGTGAAAATGCAATTTAGTACAAGTTATATTCCTACCTTAAAAGAAGCTCCGGCGGATGCCGAGGTTATCAGCCATCAATTGCTTGTGCGTGCCGGCATGGTGCGTAAAGTGACTTCCGGAATTTATGTATATCTTCCGCTTGGCCTAAGAGTGCTTGAAAAAGCAAAGAATATTGTGCGTGAAGAAATGAATAGGGCAGGGGCGCAAGAAGTTTTATTACCGGCCTGTCAACCTGCTGATTTATGGCAAGAAACTGGGCGTTGGGATTTGTATGGCAAGGAACTTATGCGCTTTCAGGACAGGCATGCTCGTGACTATTGCCTTGGCCCGACGCATGAAGAGATTATAACCGATTTGATACGCGGCGAAGTACGCTCTTATCGTCAATTACCCATGAATTTATATCAAATTCAAACCAAGTTCCGTGATGAAATGCGGCCACGTTTTGGCCTGTTGCGTGGGCGTGAATTTGTCATGAAGGATGCTTATTCCTTCGATGCTGACGAGGCCGGCGCAGATATCAGCTATAAGAAAATGTTTGATGCCTATACGAAGACTTTTTTACGTATGGCTTTGAAATTTAGGGCAGTTGAGGCAGATACCGGTTCCATCGGAGGAAACTTTTCTCATGAATTTATGGTGCTTGCCGATACCGGCGAAGATACCATCGCCGCATGTACCGCCTGTGAATATGCATCTAATGTGGAACGAGCTGCCGTAATCTTCAAAGGAAACATCTGTACCGACACTTGTCCTGATTACAAAGAAATCCCAACGCCCAACGCACATACGGTGGAAGAAGTATGCACATTTATGAACATTGCGCCAACTTCACTTATCAAAACCTTGCTGTTCAATGTGGATGGTAAAGGCGTTGCCGTGCTTGTACGTGGAGATCATAGCGTTAATGATATTAAGTTGAAAAATTACCTTCACGCCGATACGGTGGAAATGGCCTCACCGGAAGAAGTGGAAAAATGGACTAAGGCCAAGGTGGGCTATGCCGGCCCTGTGGGACTTGATGAAAATATTACAATCTATGCCGATTCCTTTTTGCAAGAGCGCACTGATTGGGTGTGCGGAGCCAATAAAGACGACACACATCTACAACATGTAAGTTTAACTCGCGATTGCAAAATACAAGCCTATACCGACTTGCGGGAAATTTTGCTTACCGATCCTTGCCCCAAATGCGGCGGTACCATCGAATTGCCGCGAGGCATCGAAGTAGGGCATGTGTTCAAACTTGGTACTAAATACAGTGAAGCCATGAAGGCGACCTTCTTAGACGCCAAAGGCCAAGAGCAAATCATCGTCATGGGGTGCTATGGCATTGGTGTTTCGCGCGTTGTTGCAGCATGCATTGAACAAAATCATGATGAAGTCGGTATTGTCTTTCCGCCACCATTGGCACCGGTTGATGTGCATATACTCAATCTTGACCCCAAAAATGCCGACGTTTGTGAGCATCTGGACACAGTTAAAGTAATACTTGATGGTTTGAACCTAGACGTGCTCTTAGATGATAGAGATGAACGCCCGGGTGTAAAATTTAAAGATGCAGACTTACTGGGCATTCCCATGCAGCTTTGCCTCGGAGGCAAAAGCCTTGCCCGTGGTGTGGTAGAAGCCAAAAATAGGAAAACAGGCGAAAAAACAGAATTATCCTTACAAAACTTCCAAGAAGAGTTTTGTGCTTGGCGCAGTACCGTTTTAGCCTGTTTTGGAATGTAAGGA
>CAYJJP010000335.1:0-2947 GCA_964370525.1 uncultured Desulfovibrionaceae bacterium
GAAAGAGCTGATTTATTATTTTTCTTGAGGGGGAAAGGGGAACTTTTGCTAGCGCCAAAAAGTTCCCCTTTCCCCCTCAAACTCCCCCTTTCCCCTCAAAACGCGCTTATTATTGCACTTTTCAATAAATTGAAAAGTGCAATTTTTTCAGGCTGAAATGAAATTCTAACTTTTTAATCAGCGTTTCCCTTATAATACCTTTTCTCTACTGATAACAAGAAGCGATATGTCATCGGTGGGAGTTTTTTCTTGCATATGCTTAAACAGGTCTTGCCGAATTTCTTGCAGTATATTTTCAGCGTGTGAATTTTCATGCCATGCTTGTATGAATTTTGTTTGTAGGCGTTCTTCACCATAGAGTGTGTTTTCTTGGCCGTTGACTGTGCCCATGGCTTCGCTGGCGCCGTCGGTATAGAGCATGAGGCTGGCGCCCGGTTCGAGAATGAGTGCATAATCAGTGTAGGTTTGCGCTGCTTGTACATTGAGTACCAGCTCTTGCGACCATTCCAAAACGGGATAATATATTTTTTTTCCTTCGATTTGAATGTGTTGCAGGTTATAATGCTTATCGTCTTTATTTACTTTGCCTGTCCATAGTGGCGGCGGATGTCCGGCGCTTGCCCAATGAAATGTATTGGTGCTCGTATCGAATGTGGCTACGAGCATGCTCACAAACATGCACGAAGAATCGACACGCAAGAGGGCTGTATTGAGGCGTTGTAGTGTTTTTGCAGGGGATGACTGTTCTTCTGTCAGGAAAGAACGTGCCAGCGCCACGGCACGGCTCATAATTAAGGCCGCCGGAATGCCTTTGCCGCACACATCACCCATTACAAAATGTACACGTTGCCCATTGTTTGGGTCCACAAAACAACTATAGAGATCACCACACACTTCACGCGCCATATCGAGCGAAGCCGCAAGACTTACGCCGGGTACCTGCGGTAAGGTATGTAATAGCATAGAATTTTGTGTGTTTCTTGCGACTTCCAGTTCGTTCATCAATCGTTGCTGCTTGGTGGTATTGAGCACAAGATTTCTGAAGGATGTGCGCAATGTTACCCGTACACGATTGAAAGCGGTGAGCATAGTACCTACTTCGTCTGGGAATGTACTTGGCTGAAAGGGACTTTGAGTATCGCCTTCGCTGAGTTTGCCAATGGATGCATTTAAGGCACGCAAGGGGCGTAAGGTTCTGGAGGTCACAAACCAAGTGATAGCACCAATGCATAACGGGCCAAGCAAGGCCACCAGTAAAAACGAAAGTGGAAACGGCGTCGGTGCATTGCCAAGCTCATAGCTGTCAACGAGCAAAGCCAAATGCCAACCGGGAATTTCCATGGGATAGTAGATGAGTGAGGTGGGCCCTTGCCACGGGAGATCCCACACTGTTTCGTCTTTGCCAAAAATTGAGCGCAATTGCAGCGAGCCTTTTTCACCGGAAAGGATTTGCTGCTCCAACCTAGCGAGAGCCGAATTGTTGGTAAGTGTTGCTTCTTCTGCAAAGCTTTGCGGCCCTTTCTGTAAGGATCTTCCCGGCGGGAAAATAACATATTGTCCACGTGAATCAAACAACATGGGTACAGCAGAGCTAAAGCCCGAAAGGTTTTTCAAACTTTCAGCAATAAAAGGCATGGTAATAACAACGCCAATCCAACCTTCTTCTCGTTTTTGCGAAAGAGCTTTGCTATACATTATGGGTGCATGCGGATCGCTCAATGAACTGTCCTTAGCCATGCCAAATGTTTCAAAAGGTAAAACAACCGTTTGCCATTGACTATTTTTATTGTGTTGATTCAAATAATCATCAAAATTTTTAATAGAATATCTATTGGTTATGACTCCATTACCTATGCGAAAAAACCACGCTTTATCCTCTATGCCGGCCATAATTCCAAGAACGGGAGTTTCCACCGAACCAATATTTAAGTCGTGCTGTAAGAAATTATATAAAGCCTGAGCATTTTGCAGAAAAAGCTTTTTTTGCGGCGTAATTTGCAAGGCGTCAATGGTATTTGACACTTGCTCAAGATAGGCTTCAATACGCCTCAAAAACGAAGAATTTACCATGGATTGAGTATACATAGACTGCATGGCCAATGAACCGGTATTTTTAGCAAGCACAATTTTTGTGCCAAAATAAAAAGCACTCATGGCACACCAAATAAGCACGATGGCACACAAAGTGAACAAAGCCGTCTGGCGAAAGGCAATGTTGTTTTTCCAAAGATCCTTGATCTTCAACAATTGAGACCCAGGTACAAAACTTGGAATATTTAAATCAAACTCCGTTTTTTTATACTCAGCATCTAGTGAAAATGTAAAGGAAAAATTATTTCCGTCAGTATAACTGTAATCGGCATTATCAGTAAGCAAACGCACCAATGACAACCCACGCTGACCAATGGGCGCAGATTCAATGCTTTCTATATCAACGTCAGAATGTGACAACGGATTAAACATCATTCCATTATCCCAAAGGCTTATACGAAATTCCTTCTTGTGCCCATCCTCCCTCGGTTCAATGCACAGGCGTATGGTAACCGCTTTTGTGTTGCCTTGCTGTCCGTGTAAGCACACATTAATCAGCAATTCTTCAAGGATAAGACGCAATGAAAGCCGATCGTCATAAGCTGCCCCGTTTCGTGCAGACCATTCCTGCACCAAGGCCAAAATGCCCTCAACCGTTGACATCTCACCCTCAAAGCTTAACTCAAGCCTCTCAGCTCTCTCTAAAACGCTGGACATACGCTTTTCCTTGTTTTATATACGACTATTTTTTCTTGGGGGAAAACCTTTTGTGAACAAAAGGTTCTTCCCCCAAACCCCCTTTCCAAAAAACTTTCATTCGCATTTTTTTTACTGCGTAAAAAAATGCTCTATAGTTCTATTGTATAATTAAAATATTATGCTTATATGTTTGTTTTTAATTCATAAAATCAAAAAA
>CAYJJP010000336.1:0-2943 GCA_964370525.1 uncultured Desulfovibrionaceae bacterium
GAAGTAGAAGCCGGCGTTGGCGGAAATATTTCCTCCACCTCCGACATGATTCGCGCTGCTTTGCGTGTCATTGGCGTGAAACCGGGTGGCAAAACCATCTCGAGCTTTTTCTTCATGATTGCGCCTGTGGGTTCTTATGACCATCGCCAAGTATTGGTTTTTGCCGACTGCGGCGTAATACCTGAACCAAATGCGGATCAACTTGTCGATGTGGCTGTGGATTCGGCAGATCAATTTCAATTGATGACCGGAGAAGCTGCCAAGGTGGCCATGCTTTCATTTTCCACCAATGGCAGTGCCAAACATCCACGAGCTAAGTTTATTCGTGAAGTGGTGGAAAAAGTACGCAGCTCACGCCCTGACCTCATTGTGGACGGCGAATTGCAATTTGACGCCGCCATGGTGCCGGAAGTTGCAGCGCAAAAAGTTAAAAATAGCCCTGTTGCCGGAGAAGCCAATGTGCTTGTCTTCCCTTCCTTAGAAGCCGGTAACATTGGATATAAAATAGCTCAACGCCTTGGAGGCTATACAGCCATTGGCCCCTTACTTCAAGGTTTGAACGGTTGTTGGCATGATCTTTCGCGCGGTTGTAGCGCAGAAGATATATATCAAGTTTCTCTTATTGGTGCTGCACTTAATCGTGCTCAAGCCAATATGAGCAAATAAATAAGCTAGGTCTTTCGAGAGCAAAGTTAGAAAACTTTCAGTTCGGAACATATAAACGTCTGATTAGACAAACATTTTAGGAGAACGACAATGGATGCATTGGGAATGATTGAAACAAAAGGTTTGGTAGGTCTTATTGAAGCAGCTGACGCAATGGTTAAAGCCGCTCGTGTACAACTTATTGCCTACGAACAAATCGGTGGTGGTTTAGTAACTGCCATGGTGCGTGGCGACGTAGCTGCTTGCAAAGCTGCTGTTGACGCCGGTGCCACCGCTGCTCAACGTGTTGGCGGCGAAGTTATCGCTGTTCACGTAATTCCTCGTCCTCATGCTGATCTTGAAGCAGTATTTCCGCTTCAAGCGAAATAGTGTGAGGTTTAAACCATAGCATCCATGCCGCATTGTCAGCATAAGCATATACTTGACGATGCGGCATAGGAAAAGAGCTATCGTTACAAAGTTTGTAACGAAAAGCGAAGGTAAATATGGAAATAGGAAAAATTTCCGGACAAGTTGTTTCCACAGTAAGAGCTCCAGAAATGCCACATAATGCTTTGCTATTAGTGGACATTCTTGACAAATCTGGGCAAGTAACCGGTAAAACGGACATTGCCTTAGACGTCATCGGAGCCGGTGAAGGCGAAATTGTAGTGCTCGTGCGTGGCTCCTCTGCTCGTAAAGTAGTGGGGGAAAATGCGCCGGTGGACTTAGCCATAGTTGGTATTGTGGATCAACTTTCAAGCCGTGGAAAAACACTGTTCTCAAAGACTGGTAAGGAATAAAAATGCAAGCACAACAAGATATGGTAGAACGCATAGTCTCTGAAGTAATGCGTCGTATGGGCACCCCTAACGTGCCAAGCACAGGCGAAGTTACTTCTGGCAAAGCTCAAGGTGACTATGGAATATTTGATTCATTGGATGATGCAGTAGCAGCAGCTCAAAAATCATACCCAGCCATCAGAACCATTGCCATGCGCGACAAAGTAGTTGCCGCAATGCGTAAAGCAGGCGTAGCAGAAGCTCGCATGCTCGCAGAAATGGCAGTTTCTGAAACAGGCATGGGTCGTGTTGACGATAAAATTGCTAAAAACGTACTGCAAGCAGAACGCACCCCCGGCACAGAAGTTTTAGCGCCTGCCGCTATCACCGGTGACGCCGGCATGAGCCTTATTGAAAATGCTCCATGGGGCGTCATTGCATCAGTTACCCCTTCAACTAACCCAGCTGCTACTGTTATCAACAACGGTATCAGCATGATAGCTGCCGGTAACTCCATTATTTTCTCTCCACACCCTGCTGCTAAACGTGTTACACAAAAAGCCATTCAAGTTTTGAACAAGGCTATTTTTGAAGCCACTGGCATTCAAAACCTCATGGTTTGTGTGCGTGAGCCAAGCATTGAAATTGCTCAAAAGCTCTTCTCATACCCCGGCTTAAACCTCTTGGTTGTTACCGGCGGTGAAGCTGTTGTTGAAGCTGCTCGCAAACACACCACCATGCGCCTTATGGCTGCCGGTGCCGGTAACCCACCTGTAGTTGTTGACGAAACTGCAAACCTTGAAAGAGCTGCTCGCAGCATCTATGACGGCGCATCCTTCGATAACAACATTATTTGTGCCGACGAAAAAGAAATCATCGTGGTCAATTCTGTTGCCGATGCCTTCAAGGAAGAACTCAAACGCGTTGGCGCCTTTGAAATCACCTTGGAACAAGCTGACAAGATCGCTCGCTTTGCTTTGCGCAACTATCCCGGCGACAACCCTGCTGCCAATCCCAAATGGGTTGGACGTGATGCTGCCAAAATTGCCGCAGAAGCCGGTATCCAAGTACCTGCAAGCTGCCGCTTGCTCTTCGTAGACGCTGGTTTTGACAGCGACTATGTATGGGCAAAAGTTGAGCAAATGATGCCTGTAATCCCCATCGTTCGTGCGAACAATGTGGACGAAGCCATTCAAATTGCTCTTAAACTTGAGCGCGGACTTCTACATACAGCAGGTATGCACAGCCGCAATATCGAAAACATGCACAAAATGGCAGTTGCTATGAACACAAGCCTTTTTGTGAAAAACGGACCGCACATCGCATCTCTTGGTGCAGGCGGAGAAGGCTGGACTTCCATGACCATCTCCACCCCCACCGGCGAAGGCGTAACCTACGCACGTACCTTTGTACGTTTGCGCCGCTGCACCTTGGTTGATAGCTTCCGCATAGTATAGTTATTAATCAAATAAGCACTTTATGAAAGGGATGTCTTGTACATCCCTTTTTTTTAACC
>CAYJJP010000337.1:0-2934 GCA_964370525.1 uncultured Desulfovibrionaceae bacterium
GTACCACTTCTTCAACCTTAAAGTGATGGCACCAAAAAATAAGTCTTTGGCAGTTAGGGCATGATAAAATTTGCTGTCCTCTTTGTAGTTCAATAAAGGATTGCGGAGGAATGGAAATATTACAACCGCTGCAAATGCCTTCATCAACCGAAACAATAACAGGATGCTCAAGGCGTTTGCGTATAAATTCATAGCGCTTTGAAACATGTTCATCCACTTCGTTTTTTGCTGATGAACGATTATGTTCAAGGTCGTCAAGTTTTTCTTGTGCGCTGTCAATACGTTCTTGCAAGCCATCACGACGAACTTCAAGTTCTGCTTTAAGGGCTAAGTAGTCAATGTCAATTTCTGCCAAGGCAGATTCTTGCGTTTGCATTTCTTCTGCAAGCACTACTTTTTCTTCCTCGCGCATACGGTTGTTCTTTTCCATATTATCCATTTCGCGCATCATAGCATGATATTCACGCTGATTGGCCACCTGCATAAGCTTGCTCTTGCTTTTTTTAATTCGTGAGCCATCTTCTTCAATTTCTGCAATAATTCTTTTTTGTTGTTCTTGAATATGCTCAATCTTTTCGGTGATTTTATTACGCTTACCCTCAACGCTAGAAAAGCGTTCCTCAAGACTACTCAGCTCAAGAGGTGCTTTTTTAAGCTCTTGTTTTACGCTGTGTATGGCGTCATCAACTTTTTGCAGCTCAAGCAGTTGTTCAATTTGTTGTAAATAAATATTCATGGTTTCTCCTTAAAAGCAAGCGTTTGGCTACTTTAAGTCTTATTGTGTCTTACATAGAGGTTGCAAAGGCGATGCTGAAGGTATAAACATCATATGCACAGTTGGCAAGAGCTTTGCCAGCAATTCCATAAAGTGATACATCATCTTTTCTTCAAGGCTATGGTGCCCTACATCAAACATACACAGCGGACTTTCAAGGGCAAAATGATGTTTTACGTCACCGGTAATAAAAATCTGCGCACCCTTGGCATGTGCTTTATGCATAAGCGAAGCACCGGAACCCGGACAATAGGCCACTCGGGTAATGTCATGTAGCTCAATATCCCTGTGCCCACCACAACGAGTGGCTGTGCTTAAATCAATATTTTTTTGCAGCAGAGCCAAAAGAGCATCAAATGCCATGGGGGATGACAAATCTCCCACTATGCCATAACCACACTCTTGCTCCACGCCGTCCATATTTTCAAAACTTCCCACAGAATCAAGAGTACTGATATTTTGTAGCCGTAAAGTGCGTGCAAGCCATCCGCAAGGCCCCGAGATATTTACATCAAGCGAGGTATGCGCTGCATATAATGCCACATCATTCAGAAAAAGTTTACGCAAAACTTCATGGAAAGCATCAAGTTTATGTGGTAAACGACCTTGCATAAGCAAGGGGTGATGCGAGATAATAAGCTCTGCATTGCCCCTCATGGCACGCTCTATGGCCAAGGGTGTTGGATCCAAACAAAGCGCTATGCAACGAATGTCTTCTTTGAAGCTTGCCACTTGCATGCCGCAATTATCCCACGAGGCAGCTAAGTGCGGGGGAGCAATTTTTTCGATAGTTGATAATACTTCAGATATTTTCATGTTTTGTGCAATAATAAAGTGCTTTATCGTTTGTCTGTTGATAAAGCACCTCAAATTTAATTAACGTTTTCATTACCCTGTGCAATAGGGACTTTTTGATTTTTTGTCAAGTTCTTTCTTAATACATATAAAAAAACCGCGTGATTCTAATTTCAAATTTTTTCTTGAGGGGGAATTTTTTCTAGCGCCAAAAAGTTCCCCCTCAAACTCCCCCTCAAAACGCGCTTTACACTTTTTTTCTACGAAAAAAAGCTACAAAAGTTTTTACATAAAAAACCCACATACTACATATAACTTTTGATTAGATTGAGAACTTCAATTTATTGAAATTCTCAAGAAAATAATTAATCAGTGTATCCCTATGTGTACTCTAATATTTATAATGTTTTTAAATGATTGATTGCATTAACAAAGAGCAATGTTCCCGGTGCGGCTACTTCGCCGCGTGTCCAGCCGGGATGATTGCTGACATGGTGAAAAGCTTCAGGATGTGGCATAAGTCCAAGCACATGCCCGCTCACGTCGGTAAGGCCGGCAATACCAAGAGGGGATCCGTTGGGATTATGCGGATATGTTTCGGTAACACTACAATTTGACGGATCTATGTATTGTAATGCAATGAGATTTTCTTTTTGCAAACGCTCAAGACAAGCTTCATCCTTGGGAATAACTTTTCCCTCTCCGTGTCGAACAGGAGATGCCACAATGTGCAAGCCCTTCGTAAAAATACAAGGACTGTCCGGATTTGCCTTCATACTTACCCAGCGATCTTCGTAGCGAGCAGAGTCGTTATGGGAAAGGCTCACGCTACGCTCAAAGCGTTTACCGTCAAAGCAGGGCAAAAGTCCTAATTTTACAAGTAATTGAAAACCATTGCAAATGCCAAGTATCAATTTGCCATCGTCCAAGAATTTTTCCAGATGCTTTAAGAGAGGAACGCCATTTTTATCCTCAAGGTGCCTAAAGCGCATACTTGCAGCATGGGCTGCGCCAAGATCGTCGCCGTCTAAAAAACCACCGGGAAAAACCAGTAAATGATAATCTTCAAGTTTTACTTTAGCATTTACTATGTCTGCAAAATGAACCACAGAAGCTTTGTCTGTTCCTGCTAAACGCGCTGTATGCGCCGTTTCCATATGTGAATTGGTACCATATCCGGTGATAACTAAAGTATTTACTGCGCCCATAGTTTTTATCTCCCTTCATAAATGCCTACTGCAGAAATATCTACATTTCGGCTTTCTTCCCGTTATTTTTTGAGTCTAAACTAAAAGTCATTATTTTACAACAGTTGAAGTTTGTCCTTTCCAAAAAACTTTCTGACGAAATATTCCATAGGATAC
>CAYJJP010000338.1:0-2924 GCA_964370525.1 uncultured Desulfovibrionaceae bacterium
TAAGAAAAATATTGCTTTTCTTTGAAAGCAGCTATATAGTACATTCTCATTTATTGCAAGAGGGGGTGATTTCCTTGCCAGGAGTATTCCTTACCGAAGACGATTACAACTTTGATATTGCTTTACGTCGCTTTAAAAAGCAAGTAGAAAAGGCCGGCGTACTTTCAGAAATGAAAAAACGTCAACATTATGAAAAGCCTAGCGTAATGCGAAAGAAGAAAAAGGCTGCCGCCAG
Organism: uncultured Desulfovibrionaceae bacterium; assembly: GCA_964370525.1. GTDB lineage: Bacteria > Desulfobacterota > Desulfovibrionia > Desulfovibrionales > Desulfovibrionaceae > CAYJAD01. Next base: position 236 of record CAYJJP010000338.1, read on the forward strand.
AAAACGTCTAATGAAGAAGATCAGAAAGATGAATATGGGGTAAAGCCTTGCTTTGCTTAGGGTATTTCATATCCATGCCGTCTAAAGATCCTACGAGGAATTCGCTAGTCGAGTTCCTCGTTTTTGTTATGTTTTTTATCATTATATGTTTTTTTCAAATAGAAACATTAATTTTTAATCGGAATATTTATGATTGTATCACGCACCCTTACAGCTTTGGAATTTCACAAACTCTTAGATCATCTTGCCGGCAGATGCCTATCGCCGGCGGGCAAGGCAGCGGCGCTTGAATTACGTCCGTTTTCCACGGCGCAAGAAGCCACGCATGCAGCGCTTTTGTATGCTGAGTGTCTCACTTGGTATAGCGTAGCAGAAATTGCCACGGGTGCGGCGGACAAAAAATCCTTTCGTATGCTGAACTTCCCTGATATTTCAGGTCTTTTTCCATTTTTGCGTGCATCTTATGCTGTGCTTGATTTGGATGCTTTATGGACGTTGCGTGAGGTATTGCGCTTAGCGGATGCGGCTAATCAATCGGTGCATAGTTTTGTGCAATCTTCTGTTTCTGCTGACAACTCTTGTCCTCGACTGCTGGAGCTTGTGGAATCTTGCCCCTTGCCGGAAACTTTAACAAAGGCGCTTACACGTTGCCTTAATGATGATGGGCATTTGCGCGATGAAAGTTCGCCGGAACTCTTGCTGGTGCGCACGGAATTACGCCGCTTACATCAAAGTTGTTTGAATCGTGTTAAGGATTTTGCCTCAGAATATAATATTACGCATTATCTGCAAGATTCCTTCATGTCCCTTGCCTCCGATCGTTATGTTTTACCGCTCAAAAGCAACTTTAAGGGGCGTTTACAAGGTATTATCCACGATTATTCGCAAACCGGCGAAACGTGCTACTTTGAACCCATGTTCTTGGTGGAAGTGAATAATAATTTACAGGAATTGAAGCGCCAAGAACGTGAAGAAGAACGAAAGGTACTAGAGTCCCTAACAAAAATGGCTCGTGAAGCTTTAGATGAAGTACAAAATGCTCTGCAGCTACTTACTCGCCTTGATGTATTATTGGCTCTGCAAAAACTTGCGCAAAGTATGGAAAAAGCTGAGCAAAATACTCCAAAATACGCGTCGCATAAGAAAAATGCTCAGAAAAAAGACCTTCCCATAGCTGAATGTCAGTTGGTGGATTTATATGCCGAAGGTGCACAAAGCGATATATATTTACCGGATGCACGACATCCGCTCCTAGCCCTTGCCGGCAGCGCTCAGCCCATCAATATTATACTGGAAAAAAATGAACTTGGCCTAGTGATTTCCGGTGGTAATGCCGGTGGTAAGACGGTATGCCTCAAAACCTTGGGACTGCTCGCGCTCATGAGCATGTGCGGATTTCCTGTGCCGGTGGGCATAGGCGCACGCTTGCCGGCTTTTTCGCATATATATGCTTTTATTGGAGATGCGCAAAGCCTCGAAGATCATGTTTCCACGTTCACCGGACAAATTCGACAATTGGCACAAGCTTGGGACGAAGCCGGTAAACATTGCCTTATATTGCTTGATGAGTTTGGAGCAGGTACTGACCCTGCCCAAGGTGCAGCTCTTGCCCAAGCGGTGCTGGACGGACTTTTGGATAAAGGCGCCACAGTTATGGCCGCAACACACTTTCCCGCACTGAAAACCTACGCGCTTACGCGTGAAAAGGCACGAGCTGCTTCGGTGCTTTTTGATCCAAATACAAAACGTCCGCTTTTTTGCCTTGCCTATGACCAAGTGGGCGCAAGTCAGGCGCTGGATGTGGCTAGAGAACACGGCTTGCCCGAAAGCATCTTACGTCGTGCCGAGCACTATTTACTCATGGACGGCGAAGATACAGGCGCACTTATTGAACGCTTAAATGTCCTCGCAGTGCGTAAAGAAGAAGAAATTCATACGCTTAAAAAAGAGCAGCAAGAGCAAAAGCGCAAAAATGAACAGCTTTTACGAAAGCTTGAACAAGAACGTACCAAGCTCTATGCTGATGTAAAACAACAAGCTTCAGAGCTTTTACAAGCTTGGAAAGCCGGCAAGGTGACGCACAAACAAGCGCTAAAAAATATGTCTGTGTTGCGTGCTGAATTAGCAGAAAAATCCGACACGCAAACAGCACCGGATGCAATTATAGATACCTTACGTGTCGGTTCCACGGTTTTACACAAAGTTTTTGGCAAAAAAGGCACAGTTTGTCAGGTGGATACGCGCAAAAATCGAGCACAACTCGATATGAACGGTGTTACCCTATGGGCTGACCTTAAAGACTTAGATGCTTCTGCAACAGCCGGGAGCGCAAAATCACCCAAAAATAGCGGCGTCTTAACTCGCCTTGATTCAAAAGCACAAAGCTTCGGCTCGCTGTTAAGCCTTGATTTGCGTGGGCAAAGGGCTGATGTCGCACTGTCACAATTAAGCGCTTTTTTAGATAAGGCTATCATGAACAGCCGAGAAAGCATTGAAATTGTGCACGGACGCGGCACCGGAGTGCTACGCAAAGAAGTACACAACTTTTTACGCACCTTTCCGGGCATTGAAAGCTTTGAACTGGCCCCCGAAGATCGGGGCGGTGACGGAATGACCATTGTGCATTTGCGTTAAGAAAGAGCTGATTTATTATTTTTCTTGAGGGGGAAAGGGGAACTTTTGCTAGCGC
>CAYJJP010000339.1:0-2919 GCA_964370525.1 uncultured Desulfovibrionaceae bacterium
TAAAAAATTCTTTTATTTTAAATCATTAATGTCTTTTTCAGTGACGACTACTTAGTCAAAGCTGAAAAACGCATTTTCATGCATTTTTCAGCGTCGACTAATTAAAGCGTTTTGAGGGGAAGGGGGGAGTGTGAGGGGGGAAGACCGACCCAAAGGGCGCCGAAGGCGTAGCCGTTAGGCGAGGAACGAGCCTTACGGATATCGAGAGCAACGCGGAAGCTTTTGGCCAAAAACTCGTAGTAGTCGCAAAAGTTCCCCTTCCCCCCTCACAAAAAAATAATTAATCAGTGCATCCTTTCTCTAAACTTCTTGAATTTCTTCAGTAATACGCATTCCAAAATGGCGACCGGCGCTGTCTGTATGGCAGAGAATTTTATCGCCTTCTTGTAAGAGAACTACGCTTATGGGTTCGCCATCAGGGCGTGTTAAGCGTATTGTTTCAGCATTTTGCAAGAATATGGTACCGCTTGTGCCGTTAGCGGTTTTCGCTTCAATGAGCAGCATGGGGCGCACTTCAATCTTGACTCTTCCTACGGATGCCAAGGTTGCATTGCCTTCGGCATTGAGAATAAGCACTTGTTCCCCTGAGCGTAATTCACCAAGATAGCATGTTTTATCTTGCGGAAGTTGGGCATAGGCGTGTACAGCTCCGGCATTTATTCTAAAGGGACGAGCGGCAACATATTCATTATGTTCGGTTTCTGCGTGTACTAAAAAGGTGAAAGCGCTGGAATTGCCCACAAGCATACCTTGTCCTTTGTGAAAAACAGAAAGCGTGTCCACACAAACTCTATGCCCAAGTCCTACAGCGCATACCTTGGTAATGGTGGCTTCTTCGAGTTGTATTTTGCCTTGTGCTGTTTTTAGTTCGCTAATGATTTCTTTGAGTTCCATGATTGCTTCCGGTAAGAGTATGATCTTGGAGACGCCACGTTCCAAGATTCCGGCGGCAAGACGGGCTTCTTGAAAGTTGCGTGCTTCAGCGGCCACAACAGGGCATTGAGCCAAGATATTTTCCACAGGGATGATTTCCCAACCGGCTGCAAGCACACGATTTTTACCGCTTTGTACATCATTGACAAATTCTTGCTCGTCTTCTTTATTGTTGAGCGCAATGGGGGGCATCTCCAGATCGCTTAGCACAGTGCATCTGGCAAGGCTAGCCACGCTTTGCACATGTTCAACGGGCACAATGAGGCCATCAACGCCTGATTCTAAAGCTAAAGTAACGTGTTCTTTACTGAAAGGAACACTTTTAAACCATAGTTCTAGCATGTTACTGCTCCTTCTTCTTTCATGATTTCAAGGGCATTTTGTACGGTTTCATTACCATGCACAATGGCACGCAAGGCACGAACCAATTGGCGGCGTTGAGGATGCTGAAATACATTGCGTCCCACAGAAAGTCCGGCAGCTCCGGCTTGTATAGCTTCATAGGCCATTTGCAAAATATCTTGGGTGGAATCCATTTTGTCTCCGCCGGCAATTACCACAGGCACACAGCAACCATTTACAGCATGACTAAATGAGTCTATATCTCCGCTATACATGACTTTTACTATGTCAGCACCCAACTCTACGCCTACTCTTGCACAATGGGCAATGTTTTGAGCTGATGAACCATGAATAATATTTGGCCCACGTGCATAGACCATAGCCAGCAAGGGCATGCCCCATGCATTGCAAGACTCTGCTACCATACCAAAATCATGTAACATTTTTGCTTCTTCAGGGTCACCAAGGTTTACATGCACAGACACACCGTCAGCTCCATACCGCACGGCTTCTTCCACTGAAGTTACAAGTGATTTCCTGTTTCCATTGGGATTTAAGCTTGTGGAAGCGGATAGATGAATAATAAGCCCCACGTCTTTGCCGCTTTTGCGATGCGAACAACGGATAAGTCCCTTATGCATGAGCACAGCATCCGCTCCGCCTTCAGCCATGTCATTTACTGCTTCACGCATATCCACAAGCCCATCAATGGGGCCAAGGGTGGTTCCATGATCCATGGGTACAATGATGGTACGATTGCTGTGACGATCTATGATACGCTCAAGACGGATTTGTTTTCCTAGTAACATGTTTTTTTCCTTATGTGTTAAGTGTTGTATAGTAAGGATTTTGCTAAAAATAACAAAAAAAAGAGCCGCCGGTTTATAAAAAACCCGCGGCTCTCTGAACATCTACAATTTTTAAAAGGCAATTATAAACGTCCCTCACCCCGGGCGATTCTAAAATAGCTAAAGCTAAAGAACTGATCAAAAGACCAGCCAGTTTGCTTGTTCACTAAAATCGATGGGGAGGCAATATACGTTTGCATTGTTTTTCCTTTAAATTTTCTACTCAGGGGAGAGTAAAGTAAACTCGTAATGTTTGTCAAGAAAAATTTTTATTTTTGTGGCGAAAAATAACGGTATTCTAGGATACACTGATTAATTATTTTCTGGGGGAGGTTGCTATGAATAAGTTCTTATTATCATAACGTATTGTTTTTACTTAGGCGGTTGCATTTTTTACCAATACTGCACCGGCATCGGAAAAAACAGCACTTTTGTTGTGTAGCATGAACATTTTTTTGTGCTGGCTTAAAAAAAATCTTGCCAAGAGTAAAAATAGGTCTTATTTGTAAAGGGAAGTCTGGTATTTGCGCTGGCAAAAACTAGGCTTAGCACGGTGCGTTGACACCCCCTTAATACACGGTTGCCGGTAGTTAAGTTATTTTCGACCCCGTATCAATTGCGCTTGATACGGGGTCAACTGTTATTGAGCGTTAGACGTCAGTAACAGGACGAGTATCAGTGCTGTAATGAGAGCAGAAAATAATTTCCACATAGCAGGTACCCTCCTCTCCCTTTCGGGATTATGCACCGTGCTGATGCTGCGGAGGGCAACCGTGTAAAACTATTCTACATATTT
>CAYJJP010000340.1:0-2907 GCA_964370525.1 uncultured Desulfovibrionaceae bacterium
ATGTGGATTGGCTATGGCTGATTTGAAGGTCAAGTTCAATGTAGGCAAGTAAGGGAGAGAGCGTACTGCGAGCCATGTAATTGCAAAAAAACATAAAAGTCACGAAGACGACAAAAGGCCATACTTCTGAAAATGGTCGAGTTGTGTTCATGATGCCGTATCCTCCAACAGCACAGGACAGTGCAGCTGCGTGAACATAGGCCATATTGCACTTTTGTCAAATGAAAACACGCTCACTGTAATTTTTTTGGGTGAAATGCAAGCCTGACGATGCAGTTAAGGATATACTGATTAATTCCTCCGGAGGGGAAGGGCTCTGCCCCTCCACCCCGCCAAAGGGGATAATCCCCTTTGGAAACCCTATCGCGTCCTATTTAAGACCTCTGCACAATTATTTTTAAATATAGTTTTCCAGTGTAAAATATATATCTACACATAAACACAAAAATGAGTGTGCAGAGGTAAAGGCACGAAAATCAATCACTTAACGGCGATAGCTATGCTCCGCCTATTCTTGATTTTCGGTCGCATTGACTACCGTCAACGCTCCAAAGACCTTGCGCAATGAATTGCGCAGAGGTCTTAAAGGGTGAAATGCAAGGAAGGCGAAGCATTTTGCGAAGGGCGCGTATCCGGAAAACATATGTAACCGGAGTAAAAAGCGAGCCTGACGATGCAGTTTACCCTTTTTCAACTGTCAGGATGACGCTTGGTCGTACGTCCTGTACGACACAAGCTATCGCAAGCGTCGCCTGCGCCGGAAGTGAATTCCGGCTTGTCTTTGGCTTGCTCCCCTGCGGGGCAACTGCTACATCCTGCAGCAGACAGTTCTTTTTCAACGCACTGTTAGATGATTAGGCGAGATTTAAGCTCAGTAAACAAAGCTTCGCGTAAGGGTGTAGAGCCGCTATCCTTGCGTTCTATGCAGTAAAAATTGCGATCAAAGCGCATATTGCTCACGGGTACTACAAACAAAACTTCGTCTTGTAACTCACGCTTAACCACATGCGGCGATAAGCACGAAAGAGTTCCTTTGTTTTGCAGTACTTGTTTTATGGCATCGGTATGGGCAAGTTCTAAAAAATCCTTGGGGCGTAAACCGCTTGGCGTAATGTGGCGTAAAAATGTTTCGCGTGTACCGGAGCCAACTTCGCGTAATAGCCAAAAATATTGCATTAAATCTTCGATGCTATGTTCCTTGCTGGCTAATTCTTTGTCGGAAGTTACTACGACCAAATCTTCACTGCCAATGGGTAGTACGTTCAAATTAATAGTGTCAACATCGCCTTCCACAAAGCCCATGTCAAGGTGCCCTGATTCTACTTCGTGCACAATTGTGCCTGTGTTTCCTGAAACATAGTCCAACTCTACATTGGGGAAATGCATTTTCATGTCGTACAGAACTTGCGGAATAACCCAATTTGCTAAGGTCACCGAAGCGCCGACATAAAGCTTTCCGAACAGTTCTTCGCTGGAAAGTAAGGACAGGACATTGGTTAGTTGATGATAGATGGGTGCAAGACGTTTTTCAAGTAAGCGTCCTTTTTCATTGATGCGAATACCACGCCCAACACGATCAAAAAGCTCCATCCCTATCTCGGCTTCAAACTCGCGCAACGCATTGGAAATGGCAGCTTGGGACACAAACATATGTTGCGCCACGTCACGCATATTGGGCGTGCGTGCAAGCGCCAAAAAAACTTCCATATAGCGTAAGGTCATAGTCTTTTCTCCTTCAAGGGTACCGGTGATAAATTCTTTGCAACTTGAATGAACGTGTCATACAGGCATAATAAAAGGAATTCAATAAAAAAACAGTGCAGCTGAGATTTTTCTCACCTACACTGTTTTTTTCATAAGAATAGAAGTTTTTATTTCTTTACATTATATAAACGCACACCAACAATACCAACGAATACTGAAGTGGCTGCGCAGATAGCTGTGATAATCATAACTTGTGTTTGTAAATCCATGACATTCTCCTAAATCTTTATAATAAAATTTTATTTACTTAATTTATTTTTCGTTGCCATATAAACGCACGCCAACAATACCAACAACTACTGAAGCGACTGCGCAAACGGCTGTAATAATCATAACTTGTGTTTGTAAATCCATGATAATCTCCTAATTCTGTATAACAAATATTATTTTTTAATTTATTTTTCGTTACCATATAAGCGCACGCCAACAATACCAACAACTACTGAAGCGATTGCGCAAACGGCAGTAATAATCATAACTTGTGTTTGTAAATCCATGATAATCTCCTGAAAATTCGTTAAAAATTAGCAATTCATTTATTTAGCAATAACTACTTACACGAAGAAGCTGAGACTATGTACATCGTATATAATGAATGTTCATTTCTCTTCCTTAAAGTTAAAATACAATGGGCCAAAGTGACCAAGAAAAGAACATAGGAATTAGTAAACTCCACAAAACTTTTTGATTAGCCAAAACGGAACATAGATGTAACTTCATTGCCTTCTTCCTTTATTAAGATTTATTGTTAACCTGGAAGTCATACTATCTATTTTCAAAAGCTTGGCAAGCGATAAAAAATGATTGCTTTAACAATGAAAAATTGTCATTTTTGAGAAAAAAAGAACAAAAGACCCATAACGCTACACTAGAGGCATTTTTTTTGTGATAGCTTTGCGTTGCAAAATTCAAAAAGACATGGATTGCCGGGGCGCTCCTCACAATGGCTTTGTCGTCTACGCAACGTTTTAAGGAAACGCTGATTAAATAAAAAGTTATATGCGTTTGCAAATTAAATCAACATTAAAAAAGCAAATTTTCATTTCATCCTCAGAGAATTGTAATTTTCAATTTATTGAAAATTACAATAATTAGTCGATGCTGAAAAACGCATTTTCATGCATTTTTCAGAAAGGCACGCCC
>CAYJJP010000341.1:0-2887 GCA_964370525.1 uncultured Desulfovibrionaceae bacterium
AAGAATAAATTAGTGCTTCTTTAGCTTTGTTATCATATTGACAAGTAAAATATATCATGCGAAAGTCAGCGTAACTGAGTGTGACTTGAAAAAGTACTTATGGAATCACTTTTAGACAAGCGAGGATGTATGGTGAAAAAATTTTTTTTGGCGTTCATGGATCACTTTGAGAGTTATATTTGTCAAATATTACTTGTGTTTTTCGTGGTAATCATTTTTCTGCAAATAGTTTTACGCGCACTTGACAGCTCATTATATTGGACTGAAGAGATTGCGCGTTTTGCTTTTATTTGGTTTATCCTTTTTGGGGCAAGTTATGCAACACGACTTGCGGCTTTGAATCGAGTGACCATGCAGTTCAATAAATTCCCTCCCATTGTAGCCAATGTGTGCATCTTTATAGGGGATGTTTTTTGGTTATGCTTTAGCCTTGTTATGGCGTGGTATGGATTTTTGTCGGTTAAGGCTATGTGGCGTTTTCCTGTGCATTCCACAGCGCTTGATTGGGATCTTTCCCTTGTATACTTGGTATTTCCCATATGCTTTACGCTTATGGCGATCAGAATTATTCAAGTTAACGTCATCAAGTATGTTTTGCATCAGGAAATTGAAGATCCTGACCAAGCGGCCATTGAAGAAAGCCGACACATTCTAGCCGACAAAGGAGAAGAAGTATGATAGCAGATATTGGAAGCGGTTTTATGGCTGAGATATTATTTATCTCATTTTCCATACTCTTACTCATAGGTACGCCAATCATGGTGGCCTTGGGTATTTCTGCCATGCTTTGTTTTGTGGTGGGTGGATCTGACCTTAGTAAAATGATCCAAATGGCTTTTTCTTCCATGACATCTTTTCCTCTTATGGCCTTGCCGTGCTTTGTACTTGCCGGGGCGCTTATGGAAAGTGCGGGGATGAGTAGGCGACTTGTGCATATTGCAGAGAATATTGTGGGCCCAATCCCCGGTGGTTTGGCTGTTTCTACGGCTTTGTCGTGCGTGTTTTTTGGTGCCATATCCGGCTCAGGCCCTGCAACCACGGCGGCAGTTGGTATGCTTATGATTCCTGCCATGACAAGGCGGGGGTATGATGGTGGTTATGCAGCGGCAACCACAGCCACAGCCGGCGGTGTGGGTATTGTTATTCCTCCAAGTATCCCAATGGTTATTTATGGTGTATCCGGACAGCAATCCATCACCAAGATGTTCATGGGCGGAATTATTCCGGGCATTTTAATTGCACTTGGGTTGAGCTTTTTACATATGTATTTATGCCGTAATCTTGTGACCACCGGCGGCGTGCAGTGGTCTATGCGTGGCCTTGCCAAATCTTTGAAAGACGGTTTTTGGTCCATGCTTGCGCCGGTCATTATTTTGGGCGGTATTTATGCCGGTTGGTTCACACCTACGGAAGCAGCTGTTGTGGCTATTATGTATACTATTTTTGTGGGTATTGTTATCCACAGAGAACTTGATTTACATAGTTTTATGAACTGCTTAAAAACAACTTCATGGCTTACGGGTCGCGTGCTTGTGCTTGTGTTTACAGCTTATGCCTTTGGACGTGTGCTCACTGAGTATCACATTCCAACACAAATTGCACAGTGGATACTTGAACTTACGAGCAATGTAGCCATTGTTTGGGCCTTTGTGGTTACCTTGTTACTCTTCCTTGGAATGTTTATGGAAACGCTGGCGCTTATCTTATTGGTAACGCCGGTACTCTTGCCGGTTATGGTAAGCTATGGCGTTGATCCTATTCATTTCGGTGTTATCTTAGTTTGTTGTTGCGGTGTAGGTTTTTCTAGTCCGCCGCTTGGCGAAAATATTTTTATCGCTTCCGGTATTTCTAAGGTAAGTCTTGAAGAGGTTGCGCTCAAAGCATTGCCCATGATGTGCGTCAATGTTTTAGTTATTGTACTTTTAGTTATCTTCCCTGACCTTGTTCTTTGGTTGCCAAATATGATTTCTGCCGGCTCCGGTGGATAGTGTAAGAATTTGATAATTTTTTAGAACAGAAGTAAAACTATGACTTATGCTAAGTTTTGCTTCTGTTCTTTTTCATTATAATTTCGAAACAAATAAAAAACCAAAACCTATCAATTTTTCCTTCAGAAAATAATCATTTTACAAATCAACGAATTAACTTTTTATAAGTATTTTTTTGCGTAAAATTTATCGCATAAAGTCCATTTTTACGCTGTATAAAGTGTATTGCAGAATATTGACAAAAGCCCGTTTAAAACATAGCTTGGGCGAATTAACGGCCTTTAGGCTTTTATACGCCATAAATCCTTTGTATGCTTATACAAAAGACAAATTTTTACATAGAGCAAGGATTACTTTATGAATCAGGTTAAAAATAGTCATATACCAAAAGCCACAATTCAGCGCATTGCTGTATATTTGCAAGTGCTTGAACATTTACAGCAAGAAGGCGTTGAAGTGATTTCTTCTGACCCATTAGCCAAGGCTTGCGATGTAAATGCATCCCAAGTGCGTAAAGATCTTGCTTTTTTTGGTGAGTTTGGAGTGAGGGGAGTGGGATATTATGTTAAATCGCTTATTGCTTGCATTTCCAATGAACTTGGTATTGCCAAAAAATGGAATTTAGCTCTGGTAGGCGTTGGTAATATGGGACGTGCTATCCTCAATCATTCGGAATTCAAATCTAAGGGATTTAATATTGTAGCAGCTTTTGATTGCGATCCTTTCAAGATTGGCGAAAGAATATTTAATCTTGAGGTTATGTGTACGAAAAGGCTCAAAGAAAAGGCAGCTGAGCTGGATATTGAGCTGGGAATTATCGCCACTCCGCCCGAGAGAGTACAAAGGGCTGCCGATCATCTCATTAACGCCGGAATTCGAAGCATATTAAACTTTGCACC
>CAYJJP010000342.1:0-2886 GCA_964370525.1 uncultured Desulfovibrionaceae bacterium
CGCCAGCTCCGCCGGAAGTTTCCGACACCAGTGTTGACGTTGTGGAGCATGGAGTGGCTGACGACGCAAACACCGAAGCATTTGATGCAAATGCTGACTTTGTAGGAAAGCCCTCTGCCACAGGAACCATTGTGGCTACAGACGCTGTAGAATATACCATCAAAGACGGTACAGAAGACGGTAAAGAAGGCATTTATGGTAAGCTAACCATAGAAAATAATGAATATACCTATACATTAAATCAAGGCGAAGGCTCTGCCGCCAATAGCCTTGCTGCCGGTGAAACCAGAACGGAAAAATTCACCATTCGTGTGGAAGCATCCGATGGCACTTTTACAGAACATGAGATAACGGTGACGGTTACGGGAACCAATGACAAACCTACTTTTAGCTTAGAGAGCGTGCCCTTAGTTGTCACTGAAGATGTTGATGTTGACATGAATGGTAATATTGTGGCTTCGGGCACGGCTCATGGTACTGATGTGGATAATGGGGCTGAGCTGAGCTACGGGCTTGATGCGCCGACGAGTAAGGACGATGTTCTTTCCACCTCACAAACAGGTAAATACGGCACCTTTAGCATCGATCCGGTGTCCGGCGAATATACATATACGGTGGATAATGATTCGGTGCAACATCTTGGCCTTGATGAAAATGGAAAGCCGGAGAGCGTGACGGAGAGTTTTGATATTTATGTGCGTGATGAACACGGCGCATATAGTAAGCAAACTATTACGGTTACAGTGAATGGTGCCAATGATGTACCTGAAATTGTGAACCCGAAAGATCCTACACCCGATACACCTGATATGCCGGGTACTGTAACAAAAACAGATTTATCAACTAGCGACGAAAATTTAGGCGATGAAGCAACCTCTGCTACTGACTCCGGGCAAATCATCTTTACTTCAGATGAAACGATGCACGGAGGCAAGGTCACCATAGGCGATACTACATTTGCTGTGGTAAAGAATCCTGACGGTTCATATAGCTTGTCGCCCTCAGCAGATGATGATTTTAGTGTAGAAAATGATGCAGGTTTTGGTAATCTTACTGTAAATGAAAACTTGGCCTATAATAAAGAAACAGGCGAATTTACATTAAGCTACACTTATGAACAAACCAAAAACTATACGCATGACAATAGTGTTTTTGGTGGTAATGTCCATGATCAAGTGCAAGAAAATGCAGAATCATTTGATGTTTTCATTCAAGACGGTAAGGAAGCAAACAATTCCCAAGAAGGACTGCAAGTTACCATTAACGTAGATATTAGCGATGATGGGCCTGCCATCATAGAAAAAGACTTAGACGGTGAAGGTGTGCAAGGGGAAAGCACCGCTGTTTTAGATGGTACTACGGCGAAAACAGAGCTAGAAATTGACTTTGGCGGTGATGGCCCCGGACAAATACTCCTTAATACAGGTGCTACCTACAAAGTCGGCGTGGAATGGGTAGATAACTCATGGCAAGTCATTGTTATTGATAAAAATTTCTTTCCCAATGCACCTGTTGTAACTTATGTTTATGACAAAGAAGCAAATGAACATATCCTTAAAATGGGCGATGTTACTTTAAAAAGTTATGATAACGAAAATTGGATAGTTTCTTACGAAGTGAATCCGGAAGGGCGCGATCCTGTGGGCTTAACCTTTGTTGATGGTGACGGGGATAGCGTAAAGCATACTATAAATAGTCCTACGCCGGAAAAGCCTGAAACTCCGGAAGTGCCGGAAGTTCCTGAAACGCCGGAAAAGCCGGAAACTCCGATACCTCCGGTAAATCCTGATATTAATTCTTTGGGTGATTTTATTGATAATGTAACCATTTATGATAGCACGCCTCATGTTGAAGGAGGCTTGCAAACCAATTGGCAAGGCAGCTACGCTACTTCAGTTGTGCGACCTGGGCTTACTCCTGCTGACAATGAGCGAGATGACTATAGTAAAGATGGATATATAGTTGATGTGGGCGTTGCCAATGACGTTGTGCAAATGGGTAAATATAATGACATTATTTATCTTGGCGAAGGCCATGTGGAAAGTCAGGATATTCATGAAAATACGGCAGCACTGGAGAAATTGGCGCAAGAGTCCATGGAAAAATTCATGTTTGGTATGAATACCGATGGCTCCTTGCGTGAAGATAGTAGCATAGTGAATGCAGCCTATGACGAAGACAGCGCTCTTGCTCAAGATATTACAGCCATGAGTCAAGCATATGTGGACATGGCTCATGGTGGCGGTGGTAATGATGTTATTTATGGCGAAGCCGGGGTTGATCTTATCTATGGTGGCAGCGGAAATGACCTTATTTACGGTGGTGAAGGTAATGATGGCTTACGCGGTGGCGGTGGAGATGACTGTCTTTATGGTGGTTGTGGCAACGATGTCATGTATGGCGGCCTTGGAAGCGACCTTTTCGATGGAGGGTGCGGTGATGATTTCATTATTGCTGATGTCAATGATGCGATGATTCTTGGCGGATTAGGCAATGACCTTATAAAAGTTGACCTGTCTACTCTTGGAGATTTAGCTACGGATGCATTGCACATTGACGGTGGTGACAATGACGAAATCTGTGTGGATATTCTTTTGGCCGGCGTCAATGGCTTGGATGCAGCTAAAGAAATGATTAGTAATGGTACCATTGAAAATATAGAAATTATCATAGGCGGGGGCAATGTTGAGGGTAAAAACGTGACTGAGGTTCTTGAAAATTTGAATATTAAAGCCGGAGAAAGCTTTAATCCCTCAGAGAAAGGCTGGACAGCAAGCGCTTCTCAAGATTTAAGCAAGATGGGATATACAGAGTTTTCTAAGGAAATAGGTTCTGAAGAAATAACTATCCTTATTCAAACCAGCTTAATTACAGCATAAGACGTTT
>CAYJJP010000343.1:0-2879 GCA_964370525.1 uncultured Desulfovibrionaceae bacterium
TGCTGATTTAATTTGCAAAAGCATATAACTTTTTATTTAATCAGTGTTTCCTTAACTTACGCGCATGTGTTGCGCATGATAGGGAACGCTTAGCTCAGGCGGCAGCAAATAGCAGGAACCCTCAGTACTACAGATTGCAGCAAAGAGCCGCTATTATCGAAAATCAGGCAAAATCTGCTGCAAACCACGTGATTCCGAATGTGTTAGTAGTTACCATTAAGGTTTAATATTTTCAAAGAGATTATAAGTATAAAGATAGATTTTACTACATCTTGCGCTAAAACTGAATTATTTTGCCGCAGGCCGGCTTTTGGCAATCTGTGCCAGTAGATTTTCAAAAGGTATGGGCTGCTGACGACCTCAGTTCCCATCATGGTTGTTTTTTTGTAGGCTCAAACAGCAAGCCAGCACGTCTTTGATTTTCCTATTTTTAGGATCAAACTCAAAGGCTATTTTAGCAAAATACACTGCTTTATCCATATCTTGCATACCAGCATAACACTGAGCCACGGCAGCATAGGGTAAAGCCCATTTCGGAAATATTTTAAGAGCTCTTTGCAAAACATGGATAGCAGCCTCATGACGTTTAAATTGTAACAATAATTGCGCCAAACGTATATAATTATTCCCGTTACTTGGATTTTCTTCCAATTCTTTCGTAGCTTTTTGCAATTGAAAATGCTCTTTACTGAAACGCAGCTTAGTTTGTCGGCCACGTTCTTCGTCATATTTTTCCACAGTATAAAAAAAGTAATCAAACATAAACTCTTGTAAGAGATTTTCGTTATAAAGCTTCATAAAAATCGCATAAGCGGCATGATATTTCTTGTTTTTAGCCAAAAACAAGGCTTGATAAAAGTATTTCTCTACAGCACTGACATTCACATCAGCAGTATAATAAATGTCGGGAATGCGTGCATATTCACTGGTATCAATATTATTTTTTTGTAAAATATCAGCGAAAGCATGTAGGTTTGATGTGAAATTTTCTGTTTTTTGAACGATATCTTGTAATTTATCCACATCTAGAGAGAATTTTTCCTTAGCATTTTCCATACCCATATTGATAATTTTTTTTTCTAGATGCAACAAATAATAATTGTCTGACGCAAAGCCGGCAATGAGTGAGTAAGTGATATTTTGCACACGAGGTATAACAATAAAACGTGTTTTACAATGCTTAACCAAGGCAAGAGAATGCTGTGCAGAACCCGCTATCATCATGCAAACCTCTGCGCCGGTAATAATTTTCAATTGTTCTGCCACGGAAAATTGTTCAGGGTTCACAATTTCCCAGCCAAGGGATTGTAACATATCTTCTATGCTTTTTTCATTAAGACAATTATTATAACGCCTTCTAGAAAAATAAACATATCTTCCTTGCCTCACCTTCCCCTCATAATACGCTAAAAAATTCATATGTTCCGCATGAGCATAGTGTAAAAGCCCAAATCCCGGTTCCGGAAAATGCACCTTTGCAAATTGCGTAGGTTGGTTCACATAAATATGTGTATTTTTAAGGCCAAGACCTTTAAAAACTTCCATATGATAATCAGCGAAAAAAGCCGCCTTGGGATTATGTTTTGCTCGCAACCAAATTATGGGTAAGGGATTATGCTTTGCATACCACAAACGCTGTAATGTTTCCGTAAGAAAATGCCCCCAATGCCCCCAAAAAACACCTCCATAAATGACTTCTTGCGTAGATTTTTTTTGCGCTGGAACGTAAGGCAGCTGACGACTAAAGCGTAAGCCCCAAGCATAGCGATGCGCCTGAGCAATGGCTTTACCATCAGCAAAAGCCCCCAAAGCAAAGCTCGTCATCGGCTCCCTATCAACATATGTCATGGGCAAAATAGTAACATCTTCATAGACATCACAGCGTAAAGATCTGTTTGGTTCGTGCAGGGTGTGAGGTTGATGATTGGGCATGATTTTCTCAATATTATTTTATGTCAGCTACATAATATCTGGTAATAAAATCTTACATCCAATACCAATAAGCACAAGTCCGCCAATAGTATTGGCATATTTAATAATATATGTATTTTTTTGCAAAAGACATCGACTTAAAATCATACCAGCAGCTGTAACGCCAAAACACACAAGACCAATAATTATTGATGGCACCCAAATATCCATTTCCAGTGAAGCGAAGGTACCGCCCACGGCAAGAGCATCTATGCTGGTAGCTACAGCTAAAGTTAAAACTGTCAAACCTTTAGTATAATCCTTCGTATTTTTGGTATTTTCTGTTTCCGCTTTGTGGGCATAACCTTCCCACAACATTTTTCCGCCCACAAAAGTTAAAAGAAAGAAAGCAATCCAATGATCATACGTTTCTACATATTTATGCACCTGACTATACAGAAAAAAACCTAACAATGGCATAAAAAATTGAAAAAAACCAAAAACAGACGACATGCGAGCAATTTGATTAAATGTGCAACACCCTTTAATGCTCACCACCAAGGCCACAGAAAAAGCATCGGCAGCCAAAGCCAATGAAATAATAAAAATTTCAGTTATTGACACAAAAAAACCTTTGGAAACGCTGATTAATTCCTCCGAAGGGGATAATCCCCCTTGAAAATCTTATCGCGTTTTATGTTCAATGAGTTATGTCTAGAGTATCATTTTACATTAAAACACAACGAATTCCGTTGATTACTCTTTTGCTGTAATCCAAAACTGTAAAGTTTGCCGTAATGTCGTTATATCTATTGGTTTGGTGATATGGTCATTCATGCCGTGGGCAATACTCGTTTCCCTAACTCCCACCATGGCATGGGCGGACATGGCGATAATAGGAAGGTTTGCAAATTTTTCTTGCGCACGAATTCTTCCGGTGGCGGTGTAGCCATCCATAATAGGCATTT
>CAYJJP010000344.1:0-2869 GCA_964370525.1 uncultured Desulfovibrionaceae bacterium
TGGCATTGATCGTTAAACGTATAAACCGTTAAAACGTTTCAAGCCCGGCAGGACTTGCACTCCATACCGGGCTTGAAACTTGTATTACTCAAATACAGGGGGATTGCCCCTAGGGTGGGGAACGTTAAGCGCATTTCCTACCCTTCAGTTTTTAAATAATACCTATTTTTGCTCTTGGCAAGACTTTTTTTCAAGATAATTTAAGGAAACGCTGATTAATTCCTCCGGAGGGGAAGGGCTTCGCCCTCCACCCCGATTACTAGAGCAGGGGGATAATCCCCTTTGGAAAACCTATCGCTCCTTATTTTCAACAAGTTGAAACACGTGAAAGTTTTTTGGAAAGTCCGACCCAACGGGCGCCGAAGGCGTTTGCGTTAGCGAGCTTGCGAGCTTTACGCAAATCGAGAGCAACGCGGGTCTGGGGAAGAACCTTTTATTCACAAAAGGTTTTCCCCCAGAAAAATAATTAATCAGTGTATCCATAAAAAAAATTTCCCCTCCCCACAAAAAATAAATTGTAGTGACCAAGCTTGGTCTTGACAAACGCACGTTAATGAATTTAGCGTCTGTCTCCGATTATTGGTGCGGAGCAAGTTGCATCGGCAAAAATTTAAAATTGTATCACATGACTCAAACGATAAAAAGGAAAAAACATGTCACAAAGTCAAGACCAAACAGAGCATTTGCGTACTCTTGGAACAGGAAAAATGCCTACAATACAAGAGGCTCCGGGTTTAAGCCAGCTTGAGTGCTTTCCCAACTGTTATCCCGACAGAAATTACATTATTCACTTTGCCTATCCTGAATTTACGTCGCTGTGCCCGGTGACCGGACAGCCGGATTTCGGCACCATTCATATGGAGTATATTCCCCATGAAAAATGTGTCGAATCTAAAAGCTTTAAGCTTTATATGTTCGCCTATCGCAATCATCAGTCCTTTATGGAAACCATTACCAATAATATGCTTGACCATATGTGGGAACTCTTAGAGCCACGTTGGTGCCGTATTAAGGGTATTTTTGCCGCGCGCGGTGCTACACATATCCATGTCTTTGCCGAAAGATACAAAGAAGATGCGAGCAAAGCAGACGTTCGTTCTCTTGTTTTGGAGTGGAAACAAGAGCAAAGCAGAAATGTTTACTAACCATGTCGACTTTTAGCACACGCATTCAAACTATGGGCTTTGCCGCCATTATCATGAGCCTTAGCATATTGCTTTCTCGCTTTATGGGGCTTTTGCGTGATAAGGCCATCTCGTGGCAATTTGGTACTTCCGGTGAAGCAGATTTGTATTTTGCCGCCTTTGTGGTTCCGGATTTTATCAACTATCTCTTGGCCGGCGGCTATGTGTCCATCACTCTCATGCCCTTATTATCAAAGCGATTTTTGGATGACAGTGCAGACGCTTGGCGATTTTTTTCCAGTGTATTTTGGTGGGCCTTGCTGGCCGTAAGCACACTGACTTTACTTGCGTGGATTTTCGCAAGCCCGTTGGCAGCATTGGTGGCGCCTGGCTTTGATGCCGAGAAAAGCGCGCGCCTGAGCTTTTTCTTACGACTTATTCTGCCTGCTCAGATATTTTTTGTGAGCGGTGCATGCTTTTCTTCCTTACTTTTTTTGCGTAAACAATTCTATATCCCTGCCCTAACACCGCTTATTTACAATGGTTTTATTATTGTATGTGGTTTTGCTGTGCCCTATTTGGGTCTTGGCCAAGGTATGGATGGCTACTGCATAGGTGTCAGCCTTGGAGCAGCCATTGGCGCTTTTGCCCTCCCTTATTGGGCAGCAGTTCGCCATAAAATGCCGCAAACCACTTCCGGACAAGAAGAAAATTACGAAGAAAAAAATCATGCAGAAGGTGGCTACGGAATACAACTTGCGCCACTTAACCTTAAGACTTTACGCCACCCCCTACTCCGTTCATTTCTCATCATGGCACTGCCGCTCATGCTCGGACAATCTGTGGTCATGCTCAACGAACAATTTATGCGCATTTTCGGCTCCATGCTCGAAGACGGATCCATCTCCCTACTCAGCTACGCCAGACGCATTTCGCAAGTCCCTGTAGGTATGGTGGGACAGGCGCTTGCAGTAGCATCCTACCCATTTCTTGCCGCTCTTGCCGCAAAAAAAGATTTCATAAGCTTTAACAACACATTACGCTCATCCATGCATACAGGATTCTGCCTACTCCTCCCCCTAAGCGCTTGGATGATTGCCAGCGCCATCCCGTGCATCGGCTTTGTCTTTGAAGGCGGAAACTTTTCGCACGCCGATACCATGCACGCAGCACCGCTCCTGCAAATTATGCTCTTTGCCGTCCCCCTATGGGGAGTGCAAATGGTGCTTGGGCGTGCCTTCTATGCCCTTGGCGATACCCTCACTCCGGCACTGCTCGGAACCGCAATAACCATAGTAAGCCTGCCCATCTTTTACTACGCACTACGCTTTGGCGCAATCGGCATAGCCCTCGTATCCTTAGCCGGTGTCATAGCTTATATAGCCGGAATAATGTATATTTGGAAAAAAAGACAAGGTATGAGCGCATTCACCGGCCTTGGAAAAAATCTCATGTTTATGACAACATTTTCCGCCATAAGCGCAGTAATCGCTTGGCAGTGTAGCGCACTCATCATAAAATATACCGACTCACTTGCATCCATATGGCCCTATATATTTGCCCTTGCCGGCAGCGGCGCTGTTTTTGCCATTATATATGTTGGATTGCTATATTTTTTCCGCCAAGAGCTCATTGTTCCCTTAAAGAATTTAGGAAAAAGATTCTTACGGAAAAGCTCAGCATAACTGACTAATTAGTCGACGCTGAAAAACGCATTTTCATGCATTTTTCAGAAAGGCACGCCC